>NZ_JBEZZB010000277.1:0-8522 GCF_040638955.1 Actinoplanes sp. NPDC024001 | reverse complement strand
CGCGCGCGGCCGCGTCGGCCAGCGCCTGCCGGTCGAGGACCCGCAGCCCGCTCAGCCCGGTGACGCCGGACGGGCGGCCGCTCAGCCACCACTCCCCGGTTCCGTTGACCACACCCCAGCCTTCGAACAGCCGCGCGTCGAGGGTGGCCCGGTCGGCGACGATGGCGGCGCCGCCGGCGGTGCCCGGAACCCGGTCGACGACCGCGACCACCCGGATCGGCACGCCGGCGTTGCCCACCTTGAGGAAGGTGGCCTTGCCCACCTCGGCGCGCAACTCGGTCAGGGCAGCCGGGGTCATCGCGACCGGCACCGGTGACCGGGTGGGCGGGCGGGTCACGGCGAACCGGCCGGCATAGCGCAACGCGCCGTCGCCCTGCGCGCCCTGCCCGGCGCCGGTCGGGCCGACCGCCCACCAGTCACCGTCCTGGCCGGTCACCCGCCAGGTGATCGGGCTGACCGCGGGGTCCACGACGAAACCGGCCAGCCCCGGCCCGGCGGCGGTGAAGTCCAACGGCTGGTCCTTGTCGCTGGCGCCGAGGTCGACCCGGCGGCCGTCGGTGAAGATCGCGGTGGTGCGGGCCGGGCCGTCGGTGACGATCCGGCCGGGCCGCAGCTCGCTCGCCGGGTTCTCCCGGCCGCGGCCCGCGACCAGCTGCTGGAACAGCTCCCGCGGCGGGCCGCCGGTGGCGTCCTCGCGGGCGCGCACCACCTCGGCGGCCCGCTCGGC
This sequence comes from Actinoplanes sp. NPDC024001, assembly GCF_040638955.1. Lineage (NCBI taxonomy): Bacteria > Bacillati > Actinomycetota > Actinomycetes > Micromonosporales > Micromonosporaceae > Actinoplanes > Actinoplanes sp. NPDC024001. Next base: position 7,795 of record NZ_JBEZZB010000277.1, on the reverse strand, counting down.
GTCGATCGCGAGGAACTCGGCCGGGTCCTCGCCGGCGGTCAGGCTCATGTTCTCCCGCCAGGCCGCCGCGATCGGGCCCGCCCCGGGCAGCCCGGTCAGCTCGGCGAGCCGTTCGGCGGGTGCGGCACCGCCCGTCTCGATCAGCCGCAGGTCCGCGCCGACCTGCTGTTCCGCCTGGTCGTCGAGGGAGGCCCGGGTGGTGCCGTTCAGTCCCCAGGAGACGGTGGCGGCCGCGACGGCGAGCGCCAGCATCACCATCGGGCCGGCGTGCGAGCGGCGGCCGGCCTGCCAGGTGCCGAGCAGCCGGGCCCGGGTCACCCCGCGGTCCAGCCGGGCCGCCGCCAGCCGGGCGACCGGCGGCAGCAGCCGGACGGCGAGCACGGCGCCGGTCAGCACGCCGAGCGTGGGCGCGGCCGCCAGCAGCGGGTCGATGCCGAGGCCGGCGCCGACCGGCGAGGAGTACTGGCGCAGCTGCATCCAGCCGAGCACGGCGAGGGCCACCACGACCAGGTCCACACCGGCCCGGCGCAGGATCGGCAGGCGGGCCCGGGCCGCCGTCTCGGCCACGTAGGTGCGGCCGCGGCTGAGCGCGGGCAGGGTCAGCGCGAGCACACCGCCGACCACGGCGAGCGCGGCGATCAGCCACACCGGGCCGTCCAGGCGGGCGTCGACGTCCAGGCCGCCGGGGATCGCAACGGTACGGATCAGGAACACCGCGAGCGGCGGCGCGAGCAGGCCGGCCGGCAGCATCAGGGCGAACGCCTCGGTGGCGGCGAGCCGGGCCAGCTGGCTGCGGGAGGCCCCGCGGGCGCGCAGCAGCGCGGTCTCGGACCGGCGGGCCTCACCAAGCAGCAGGGCCACCAGGGTGAGCGCGTACAGGCCGAGGACGGCGAGCAGCAGGATCGGGGTGACCAGCGCGGAGCGGTTCACCAGCTCGGCGCGTTCCAGCCGGGCGGCCAGTGCGGGCAGGCCGCTGGTGATGGTGGCCGACGTGCCCAGGCCGGTGCGTTCCGGCAGGGTCTCGGCCGCAGCGGTGGCCGCCGCGGCGGTGCGGCCCACCTGCGCCAGCGACGCGTCGGCGAGGCCGGGCTGGGCCAGCCACCCGGCCGAGGCGCCGGTGGCGAAGTCGCGGTCGAAGGCGGCCCGGTCCACCACGATCGGGCCGTGAGTGCTGGACTGCGGCGCCCGGCCGGCGAACACGTCCGGCGTGAGCAGCCAGTACGCGTCGGCGCTGTCCCGTGGCCGCCACAACCCGGAGACGGTGAGCGGCACGATCCGCTGGGTGCGCCGGTCGGCCAGACGCAGGGTGTCGCCGGTGGTGACGCCGAGCAGGCGGGCCACCGGCTCGGCCAGGGCGGTGGCGCCGGGCCCGGACGGCCAGGTCCCGGACGTCAGGGTGGCGTGGGCGGGCAGGTTCTCCAGGGCCACCACGGAGGCGAACACCACGCCGTTGGCGTCGGCGGTGGCCCCCGGGCCGGGCCGGTCGACGGCCCAGCCGGAACCGTAGACGGCGCCCCGGACGGTGACCGGTGCCCCGGCGAGGCCGGTGGCGTACGCCTCGCGCACCGCCCGGTCCTTCTCGGCGCCGCCGGAGCCGCGGATCAGCACGGAACGTTCCGCCGGGCCGGCCGCGGCGACGGCCGCGCGGACCCCCGCCTCGCCGGCGGCTCCCGCGTACGCGGTCAGGCCGGTGAGCAGCAGCACCGCGATGAACATGACCGCGGCGCCGGCGGCCAGCAGGCTCTTGGCCGCCGCGGCCCGCCGGACTAGTAACGCCATGGTCGACCCGGAACGAACATTTTTCGGATCTTGCCATATGGACAGCGGGCCGGTGGTCCCCCACCGGCCCGCCGCCGGTCACGGCTTGGAGCGCGGGCTTCCCGGCTCGAGCGAGTCGATGAACTCGTCCGGTTCGGCGGTCCGCGTGTCGGTGGCCTTCATGGTGCTCGCCACCGCACCCTTGTCCACGCCCGGAATGCCGGCCACCTTGTAGTACGCGGCCTCGGCCAGCGCGTACGCCACCCGGTACTGGTGCGCGGCGAACGCCTTGGCCGCCAGGCCGAGCAGTCCGTCGGCGGCCAGCAGCGCGGTGCGGCCCTTGCCCCTCGGCACGGTCGCGGCCAGCCGGTTCGCGGCCTCCCAGTACGCCGCGGTCAGGAACCGGTCGCTGTTGTCCCGGTCGAACTGGCTGAAGTCCCAGTTCAGGTCGATGTAGCTCATGATCGAGTTGCTCTCGTCGCCGGCGTTGGCGAAGTAGAAGTCGCCGACCGCCTCGTAGTTCACCCCGGTGGTGCTGTCGTAGCCGTCGTGCGGGTGGCTCAGCCCCAGGTGGTGGCCGACCTCGTGGATCTGGGTGGTGGTCAGGCCGTACCCCGCCTCACGGATCTCCGGGGAGACGAAGTTGAACACGTACGTCTGGTCGCCGGTCGTGTAGTCGTCGTCGGCGAACCCGAGCAGGCCGCTGCTCTGGTTCGGGCCGACCGCGTAGTTGAAGATCGGCAGCTCGTAGTCGACCTTCCCGGTGTCGTCGAGGACCTCGTCCAGGTGCTCCCGGTTGTACAGGTACAGGTTGGCGAACGCCGGGTAGCCGCTGTCCGGATAGCAGGACTCCTCGGCCACGAAGGCCTGGTAGCACGCCAGCGCCTCCCCGGTCAGCGGCAGATCCTGCAGGTCGTGGCTGAACCGGTTGCGCCAGCGCAGCTCGGAGAGCTCGTCGACGAGCAGCGACGGGGTGATCAGCTCCGCCGAGGCGTCCACGCCGGGCCAGCCCTCGTACGTGTTGTTGTCCAGGTTGATGGTCTTCGGCGGCTCCGCGGTCGGCAGCTCCACCGGGTAGAGCGGTGAGCTGGTGAACAGCAGGTTCACCGCCACGTACCGGGTGATCTTGCCGAGGTCGCCGGCGAGGGCGGCCGGCGAGCGGTAGCCGTCCGCCGTGTACTCCCAGATCGGCGGCATCCGGTAGTCGGCGGTGCCGTCACCGTCGACGTCCGCGTTGTCGACGTCGTAGTTGCCGGTCCACTCCTCCGGGCCGGCCGACAGGTCGTGGAACCAGACCCGGCGGGTGCTGCCCAGGCCGGTCTCCTCGTCGTCGGCGGTGGTGCCGCCCCAGGCGATGATCTTGCGGCTCTCCCGCTGCACCCCGAAGTCGTAACCGGTGTCCGGGTCCGGCTCGCCGGTCTTGGTGTAGATGTGGTGCTTGAAGTCGGAGCGCCCGAACCAGTTGATGAAGAACACCGTGTTGCGGCGGGTGTCCACCCCGGCGGGCGGATGGTGCGCCAGCCACTTCTCCACGCTGGGCGCGTCGATCGTGTGGTTGCCGGTCACGTCCAGCACGTTGTTGCGCTGGGCGTTGTAGGCCTGCTGGGACAGGGCCAGCGGGGCGGGCGTGGCGAGCTTCGAGAGCTGGCGGAAGAAGGCATCCTCGTAGGACTTGCCGGTGTAGGTGAGCCGGTAGTCGTACTGGTAGGTGATCCCCAGCTTCTCGGTGACGTCGTAGTAGAGCCGGGAGCGCACCACCGGCTCGGACGAGCGGGCGAGCTCGGCGAGGAAGCTGTTCTTGGCGACCTGCGCCGGTTCATAACCGACGAAGACCACGTTGACCGGCACCTTCTCCACCAGGCGGGGCTGGCCGCCGGGATCCAGGTGCCGCAGTGCCGGGGCGCCGGCAGCAGCGGCGGGTCCCGCCGAGGCCACCACGAGCGCCGCGACGAGCGTCACGATGAACGGGCTTCTCCTTCTCATGTGGACACGCTGCCATCAACCCCCACCGATGGGAAGAGGACCGATAGGCTCGGCGCGTGCTGGAGATCCGCGGGCTGTGCAAGACGTTCGGAACATTCCGAGCGGTCGATCGGGTGAATCTGACGGTCCGGTCCGGGACGTTCCACGGCATAGTGGGGCCCAACGGCGCCGGCAAGTCCACCACCATCGGGATGACGGTCGGCCTGATCACCCCCGACGCCGGCGAGATCCGGGTCCTCGGGCACGACGCGGTCGCCGAGCGCGACCGCGCCCGCGCCCTCACCGGCGTCCTGCCCGACGGCCTCGACCTGCCCGAGCGCCTCACCGGCGCCGAGCTGCTGCGCTACAGCGCCGGGCTGCGCGGGCTCAGCCGCACGGCCGCGGCCGGCCGGGTCACCGAGCTGATCGAGGTGCTCGGCCTGGCGAAAGCGGCCGGCACCCCGCTCGCCGACTGCTCCACCGGCACCCGCAAGAAGGTCGGCCTGGCCCAGGCGCTGCTGCACGCGCCCCGCCTGCTGGTGCTCGACGAGCCGTTCGAGGCGGTCGACCCGGTCTCGGCGGCCACCATCCGCCGGGTGCTGCGCCGCTTCGTCGACGGCGGCGGCACCACCGTGCTCTCCACCCACTCGATGCTGCTGGTCGAGCAGATGTGCGACGAGGTCACCGTCATCCACCAGGGCCGGGTGGTCGCGGCCGGCCCGGTCGCCGAGGTCGCCGCCGGGCGCAACCTCGAGGACCGCTTCGTCGAGCTGGTCGGCGCCGACGCCACCGGCGGCGACGGCCTCGACTGGCTCACCACCCCCGGAGACCCCCGGTGACCGCTCTGCGTGAGCCCGAGATCCTGCGCCCCGGCCCGCTGCTCGGCCTCGGCGCGCGCATCGCGGTCCCGGCGCGCATGCGCGCCACCATGCTGCGCCGCTCGCTGCGCGAGCATCCCGGGCCCGCGGTGGCCGGCCTCTGCGGTCTGCTCGCGGCCGCCTGGCTGATCCGGTACGCGGTACGCGGTGACCAGCACACGTTGTCGATCCTGGCCGGGACGTGGGTGCTCGGCTGGATCGTGCTGCCACTGCTGCTCGGCGGCGGCCGCGGCCGGGTCCGCCCGTCCCACCTGCGGCTGGAGCCGATCGGCGGGTTCGCCGCGGCGGCCGGCCTGCTCACCGCCTCCGCGGTCGGGATCGGCCCGGCCGTCTCGCTGGTCGCGCTCGCCGCCCTGCCCGTGCACGCCGCGCGGTACGGTCCGAAGGCCTTCCTGATCACCACGTTCGGCGCGCTGCTGCTCTGGCTGATCGGCCTGATCGGCTCGGCGGTGGCCCTGGAGGCGGTCGGCCACGCCGGCGGCCCGGCCGGCGCGCTGGTCACCGGCGTCTTCACCGGGACCGTGATGGGGGTGCTCGGCTCCGTCTGGGCGGTCGCGCCCTGGCTGACCTTCCTGCTGGTGGCGGGCCCGCCCGGCGAGGTGGTGCACGCGATGCGCTTCGTCCCGAGCAGCTGGCCGATCTCGGCGGTCCTCGGCCCACCCGACCGCAGGTTCTGGATGCTGTCCGGCCTCGTCGCGATCACGGTGCTGTGCGCCGCGGCGTACGTCGTGCTGGTCCGCCGATCCCTGACCGGCGCGACCTTCCGCAAGCGGCGTGCCCGCGCGGCGGCACCGGTGGGCGGCGCCGGCCGCGCCCGCCTCTTCGACCGGGTGCCGGCGCCGACCCGGGCGGTCGCCGGCCGGGAGCTGCGCACCTGGCTGCGGCACCCGCTGCGGTTGCAGTACCTGGCTTTCGCCGTCGTCTACGGCTGCCTGCTCGCCGGGCTGCCGCTGCTCGCCGGGGTGGACCTGCTCGCGCCCTGGGCGGGCGCGCTGACCGTGCTCTGGGCGGCCGCGATGTCGGCCGGCCTGGTCGGGCTCGACGGCACCGCGCTGTGGCTGCCGTTCACCACCCCCGGCGGGGAACGCGCCGAGGTCCGCGGCCGCGCCGTCGCCTGGCTGGCGCTGGTCACACCGATCGGGCTGCTGCTCACCGTGGCCGGCGTGCTCGTCGCGCCGCAGGTCGATCCGCTGCCCGTGCTCACCGTGCTGCCCGCCTTGCTCGGGGCCGGCGCGGCGATCCCGGTGTGGGTGTCGCTGCTGCGGGTGCGGCCGGTGCCGGACCCGCGTCGTCCCACCGCGGCCGACAACCCGACCGACATCATCAGCGTGCTGGTCGCCGCCGGGGCCGGCGTGCTCGCCGCGGCGCCCGGGTTCGCCCTGCTGATCTGGGGCCCGGACGAGCTGCGCCGGCTGGCGCCGCTGGCCGGGCTCGCCTGCGGGCTGGCCGCCTGGTGGGGTGGCACGTGGCTGGCCGACGACCGGCTGGCCCGGCATCAGGCCGAGGTGCTCGCCGCGGCCGGGCAGCGTACCCGGCCGCCCGAGGCGCCGATCCCGCTCACCTGGGACCCCGAGTGGTACCGGGAGAACCGGGCGACGGCGTGGGCGCTCGTCCTGCTCACGGCCGGCTGGATCCCGGTCGTTCCGCAGGGCTTGATGGTGCTGGCGTTCGGCATCGACGGCGGCTGGATCGTGGCGTCGCACCTGGACGGGCCGGCGCGCACCGGGGTGGCCCTGGCGATGACGGCGGTGGGCGGCGCGATGCTGCTGACCGGTCTGGTCCTGTGGGGACGCCGGCCGGGGCGGCTCCCGGACAGGTGAGCGCGGTACCTCGATAGCGGCGTCGAGCAGGTCGTCCCTTCTGTTCGCCGGGCCGCGAAACTACCGTCGGAGCGATGAGGCGCGCCTACCGAGCGGACGTGGCATTCGACGGCGAGCGCATGCTTCCCGGTGGCGCCCTGGTCCTGGTCGAGGACGGCAGGATCACCGCGGTGACGCCGGCCGGCACGCCGCCGCCGGCGGGTTGGCAGCTGTGGTACGAGCCCGGCACCGCCCTGCTGCCCGGGCTGATCGACGCGCACACCCACCTGTGCGGCAACAGCGCCCCGGACGCCCTCGACCGCCTTCCCGCCCTGTCCGCCGCCGAGTTGGACGCCGCGGTCGACGAGGCTCTGGCCGTCCAGCTGGCGGCGGGGGTCACCGCGGTTCGCGACCTCGGCGACCAGCAGTGGACGGTGGTGGACCGGCATCGCTCCCGCCCGCACCTTCCGGCCGTGGTCGCCGCCGGACCGCCGATCACCGTCCCCGGCGGTCACTGCGCCACGATGGGCGGCGCGGCCCGCGGCGCCGAACAGCTGCGCCGAGCCGTGCGGGAGCGCGCCGAACGCGGCGCCGGCCTGGTGAAGATCATGGCGACCGGCGGCATGACGACGCTCGGCACCGACGTGCAGGCCTGCCAGTTCAGCCTGGCGGAGATGCGCGCGGTGGTCGACGAGGCGCACCGGCTCGGGCTGCCGGTGACCGCCCACGCGCACGCCCTGTCCGGGGTGCGGCAGTGCGTGGCCGCCGGGGTGGACGGGATCGAGCACTGCACCTGCCTCAGCCCGGAGGGGATGCACACCCCGCCCGAGCTGGCCGCGGCGATCGCCGCCGCCGGCATCGTGGTCTGCCCGACGCTCGGTACCACCCTCGGGCCGGGTCAGATGCCGCCCGAGGTGGCCGCCCGCTTCGCCCAGGCCGGTTTCCTGCTCGCGGAGCGGCCGAAACAGGTGGGTTCGCTGTACCGGGCCGGAGTCACCCTGGTCAGCGGGGTGGACTCGGGGATCAACCCGGCGAAGCCGCACGGTTTCCTGCCGGGGTCGATCGCCGCGCTGGTCGACTGCGGCGTGCCGGAGGTGGCCGCGCTGGCCTCGGCCACCGGCGTGGCCGCCGACGCGTGCGGGCTGGCCGACCGGACCGGGCGGTTGCTGGCCGGCCTCGGTGCCGATCTGCTGGTCGTGCGGGGCGACCCGAGCCGCGACATCACGGCGCTGCGTGCGGTGCACACGGTGGTGCGCGCCGGTCACGTCGCGATCCGGCCGCCGGCCGTCCCGCCCGCGATCGCCTAGATGTGATGTCCAGCCAGGTTGTTCAACCGGGTGATGGGTGCGCGTTTGCCGATGGCGGTGTGGGGTCGATGGTGGTTGTAGTCGTGCAGGA
>NZ_JBEZZB010000276.1:0-8610 GCF_040638955.1 Actinoplanes sp. NPDC024001 | reverse complement strand
GCGCGGGCGATCGCCACCCGCTGCCGCTCGCCCCCGGACAGCTCGTGCGGCGCGTGCCGCAGCCGGTGGCCGAGGCCCACCTGCTCGAGGGCCTCGGCGGCCCGGCGGCGCCGCTCCGGGCGGCGGATCCCCAGGTAGAGCAGGCCGTCCGCGACGTTGTCCAGCGCGCTGGTGCCGGCCGCCAGGTGGAACTGCTGGAAGACGAAACCGATCCGGGTGGCCCGCAGCTCCGACAGTCTCCGGTCGTTGAGGCCGGCGACGTCGTGACCGTCGAGGTGGACCGTGCCGGAGCTCGGCCGGTCCAGGGTGCCGAGAATGTTCAGCATCGTGGACTTGCCGGACCCGGACGGTCCGACGATGGCGACCAGTTCGCCCTGCTCCACGGTCAGGCTGACCCGGTCCAGCGCGGTCACCCCACCCGGGTAGGCCTTGCTCACCTCGACCAGTTCGATCATCTCGGCATCCCCACGGTCGTGCCCTCGGCGAGGCCGTCCCCGGTGATCTCGACCCGGCCGTCGGCGAACAGCCCGGTCTTGACCGGCACGTGCCGGGTGGCGTCGCCCTCGATCACCTCCACCGCGAACCCGCCGCCGGCGGCGGCGACCAGGGCGGCCACCGGCACGGTGAGCACCCCCTTGCGCTCGGCGGCGGTGAACGTCACGTCCACCGCGGCCGCGCCGAAGCCGGTCTTCACCGCCATCTGCGCCTCGATCTCGGTGCTCGGCTCGGCGTCCTGCCCGGTGCCCGGCTCGATCACGGTCGCCACCTCGGTGACCGTGCCGGTGGTGCGCTTGCCGTCGGGCAGCGTCACCGACACCGTGGCGCCGACCTTCGCCAGGGCCGCGTCGGAGACCTCCAGGCGCACCGTGACGACCTTCTCGGTGCCGGTCCAGGTGAGCAGGGACTGGCCGGGGCCGACCGCGGCGTCCTCCTCGGCGGTCAGCGAGTCGACCCGGACCGCGCCGGACGCGAACACGACCTGGCCCAGCTCGACCGCACCGGTCTCGGGCAGCCCGGCGTCGTCCTGCCACTGCTCGACGGCCTCGGCGGTGGCGCCGGTGTACTCGTCGTCGACGGTGAACCCGTCGTAGCCGAGCGCCGCCAGGTTCTTCTCCAGCTGGGCGACGTCGCGGCCCTCGTCGCCGGAGGACATCCGCCGGTACGCGGGGGTCGCGCCGTACATCAGCACGGCCGGGTCGTCGTCGATGCGGTAGAGCGGCTTGCCCCGGCCGACCGTGGCGCCGCTGTCCGGCAGCCAGGTGACGATGCCCTGCCTACGGGCGGAGGCGGTGCGCGTCGGCCCGTACCCCAGCTCCCCGTCGGCCTCCACCGACTCGCGCAACGTGCCCTTGGTGATCTCCGCGGTGGCCGGCGGAAGCCGGCCCCCGGTCTCCTGGTCGCTGCCCGCGCCCGGCTGCGCGACCAGCGCGGCCGCCACGCCCGCCGAGGCGACCGCGACCGCCCCGGCGACGATCCTGGTGGTGCGGCTCATTGCGGGCCCTGCATCAGCGAGGCGCACGCCTTCTGGGCGGTCTCGAAGTCCGGGTCCTCGCCCGAGCTCGGGTCCAGCCGGACCATGCCGCCCTCCGGGTCGGGGAACGACGCGACGCCGTTGTCCCGCATGCACTGCGCGTAGGCCCGCATCTGCTCGTCGCGTTTCGGGTCGGGAGCGCCGCCGCCGTTCATCCCGGTCGGCGCCCACTCCCGGCAGGCCTCCATGGCCTGCTGCACTTTCTGCTGATCGGTGCCGGGACCGAACTTCATCGTCATGCCCTTGCCCGGCTCCGGGTCGGGCACGTCGAGGCCGTGCTCGCGCAGGCACTCGGCGAACTTGACGTTGCGGGTGTGCGGATCCAGGCTCGGCGCCGCGGCGGGCTCCTCGCCGCCTCCACCGCCACCGCAACCGCTGAGCGCCAGCAGAATCCCGGCCACCAGAATCGTTCGTCGCATGGGTCTCCCCTTTCGAAGGTGGACCCGATCCAACGGGCCGGGCCGTTTCCGCAGCGTTTGCCGATTCGCTAACGCCGCGGAAACGGCGCGGCTGGCAGCATGGGCGAGATGCGGATCCTGGTGGTGGAGGACGAGCGGATGCTCGCGGACACGATCGCCGAGTGGCTGCGTGAGGAGACCCACGCGGTGGACGTCGCCGGCGACGGGGCGGCCGCGCTGGAACGCGTCGCGGTCAACGACTACGACGTGGTGATCCTGGACCGCGACCTGCCGCGGGTGCACGGCGACGAGGTGTGCCGGCAGATGGTCGCCACCGGCGCCGAGGCCCGGGTGCTGATGCTGACCGCGGCGGCCGAGATCGGCGACCGGGTGGCCGGGCTGTCGCTCGGCGCCGACGACTACCTGACCAAGCCGTTCGCGCTGCCTGAGCTCTCCGCCCGGGTGCTGGCGCTGGGCCGCCGCTCGCGGCCGGGGACGCCGCCGGTGCTGCGCCAGGCCGGGATCACCCTGGACCCGGCCCGGCGTGAGGTGACCCGCGACGGCCGTTACGTCTCGCTCTCCAAGAAGGAGTTCGCGGTGCTGGCCGAGCTGCTGCGGGCCGGCGGCACGGTGGTCTCCGCCGAGACGCTGCTGGAGAAGGCGTGGGACGAGCACGTCGACCCGTTCACCGGCGCGGTCCGGCTGACCATCCTCAAGCTGCGCCGCAAACTCGGCGATCCGCAGGTGATCGAGACCCTGCCCGGCGTCGGGTACCGCATCTCATGAGGCCCACGCTGCGCCTGCGCCTGACCCTGGTCTACGGCAGCATCTTCCTGGTCGCCGGGTTCGTGCTGCTCGCCGTCACCCTGCTGCTGTTCCGCGAGCGCTATCCGACCGGCCCGTTCCCACCGGCCGGCGGCGACCGCGACCGGATGCTCAAGCAGGTGATCGTCAACGGCGACACGGTGCTCACCGGGGACGCGGCCGCCCAGTGGCTGGAGGTCCAGCGGGAGCAGCTGCTCGCCACCGCCACCAGCACGCTGCTCGTGCAGGGCTCGGTGGCGCTGGTGCTGGTCGGCGCGGCCGCGTTCCTGTCCGGCTGGGTGGTCGCCGGCCGGATGCTGGCGCCGCTGCACCGGGTCACCGCGACCGCCCGCCGGATCGCCGCGGCCCCGGCCACCGAGCGGGGCCTGCACCAGCGCATCGACCTGCACGGGCCGGACGACGAGGTGAAGGAGCTCGCCGACACGTTCGACCACATGGTGGAGCGCCTCGAACACGCCTTCGACGGGCAGCGGCGGTTCGTGGCCAACGCGTCGCACGAGCTGCGGACCCCGCTCACCCTGAACCGGGCGCTGGTCGAGCTGGCCATGCACCGGCGGGCCGCCACAGCCGACGTGGTCCGCCTCGGCGAGGACCTGCTGAAGGTCAACACCAGGCACGAGAAGCTGATCGACGGCCTGCTGCTGCTGGCCCGCTCAGACCAGGAACTCGCCGAGCGGCACCCCCTCGACCTGGCTGACGTGGTGACGCACGTGGCCGAGCAGGCGGCCGCCGAGGCGGCCGAGGCCGGCGTCAAGGTCACCACGGTCGCCGGGCCGGCGCCCGCCGCCGGCGACGCCCTGCTGCTGGAGCAACTGGTGCGCAACCTGGTGGAGAACGGCATCCGGCACAACACCGGGCCCGGCGGCTGGGTCCGGGTGGAGAGCGGGCCGGGCCCGTCGGTCACGGTGAGCAATTCCGGTCCCGCCATCCCGGGGTACGAGCTACCGGCGCTGTTCGAACCGTTCCGGCGGCTGACCGGTGACCGCCTCACGTCGGCCAAGGGTTTCGGGCTGGGCCTGTCGATCGTGCGATCCGTGGCCCGCGCCCACGGGGGCGCCGTCAGCGCGCAGCCCCGTCCCGGTGGCGGTCTGGTGGTCACCGTGACGCTACCCCTTGAGTTCGGGCCGGTCATGCACGACGGTTGAGCCGTGCCCACGGCATCCCCGCTGACCTATCCGGGTGCGCTGGCGCTGCTCGGCGTGCACTCCCCGGCGGCGGTCGCGGTCCTGGAACGGATCACCGGCGCCGGGATCCTGCTCGGCGCGGTGATCTTCCCGCCCGCGCTGGGCCTGGTCGACGGCAAGCAGGAGGCCGGCCGGCTGGTGCGGGACCTGCTCGGCTCGGCCGTCGAGCGCCTGCGCGGCACGCACGGGCACAGCCGGCACGAGCTGATCACGGCGGCGCACACCACGGTGGTGCTGTCCACCCTCTTCGACGCGCTGCACGAGGTGATCGGGCCGTCGTACGCGTCGCTGCGGGTGAGCGACCGGGAGAAGCTGCAGCTCGCGACCGCGCCCGGGGAGATCGTGACGCAGGCGGCGTGGGTGGAGCAGCTGGTCTCGGCGGACCTCCCGCTGCCGTCGCCGGCGCGCGGCTTCGAGGAGAACCTGTCGGACCGGCTGGCGCCCCGGATCGCCGAACTCGCCCGTGGCGCGATCGCCTTCTTCGAGGGGTTACGGGCCTGGAACCACCTCGGCCTCGACTCCGCCGACCTGGTGGAGCGCAGCACGGCCCGCTGGCGTGCCGGCTACCGGGACGCGTACCTGCGGCTCGGCGCGGACGTGCCGGAGTTCTTCGTCTGGGCGTCGCTCGGCGAGCACGCGGCCACCCGCGAGGAGCTGCGCAGCACCAACGCGCGGCTGCTCGAAGTGCTGGAGCGCACCTCCGACGCGATGGGCCAGCTGCACGACATCCTGGCCGCCGGCGGATCACCCGGCCGGCCCGGGCGCACGTCGGTCCGCGGCAAACTGGCCCGGTCGGCCGCCGCCGCGCTCGACCAGCCGCTGCTGCGCTCCTCGGCGCTGCCGGCCGGGCTACGGTTCCCCACCGTGGCCGACGGCTTCGTCACACCCCGGTTCCGCAGCGCGACCGCGTCGGCCGCCGCCACCGCCGGGCTGTCGCGGGAGGAGTGGTGGGCCGCCCGGCCGGTCCAGGACGGGCTGGACCGGTTCCTCGCCGCGTACCTCGCGCACCCGGATGCGGCACGCCGGCCGCTGGTGGTGCTCGGTCATCCGGGCGCCGGCAAGTCGCTGCTGACCGAGATCCTGGCGGCCCGGCTGCCCAGCGACAAGTACACCGTCGTCCCGGTGCAGTTGCGCCGGGTCAACGCCGACGACCGGCTGCTGTCCCAGGTCGAGACGGCCCTGCGCGACATCCTCAAGGAGCCGGTGGCCTGGGGCCGGGTGGCCGACGAGAGCGCGGACGTCACCCGCGTCGTGCTGCTGGACGGCCTGGACGAGCTGATCCAGGCGACCGGCACGACCCAGTGCGGATATCTGACCGAGGCGCTGCGCTTCCAGCAGGAGGAGCTGGCGCTGGGCCGCCCGGTCGCGCTGGTGGTCACCTCCCGGACGATCGTCATGGACCGCGCCCGGGTGCCGGAGGGTTCGCTGGTCATCAAGCTGGAGGACTTCTCCGACGGCCAGATCGGCGAGTGGCTCACGGCGTGGAACCGGGCCAACGCGCCGGCCCCGGGTTTCCGCCCGTTGTGCGCCGGCGACGTCACCCGGCACGGCGACCTGGCCCGGCAACCGCTGCTGCTGACGCTGCTCGCGATCTACCACGCCGATCCGTCCGCGGCCCGGCTCGCTGACCGGGAGCTCTCCCCGGCGACGCTGTTCCGGATGCTGCTGGACAACTTCATCCATCGGCAGGTCGCCGACAAGCCGGACCGGCCACCGGCGCCGGAGCGGCTGCCGCTGCTGCTCAGCTCGTCGCGGTGGCGGCTGAGCATCGCGGCGTTCGGCATGTTCAACCGGCAGCGCCAGCACATCAGCGAGGCCGACCTGGAACGTGACCTGGAGGTGTTCCTGGGGCGGGGCGCCGATGCCGGGCGGGCGCACCAGACGGTGGCGGGATTCTTCTTCGTGCACGTGGCGCGGGCGGACGAGCACACCGACCACGCGCGGCGGACTTACGAGTTCCTGCACGCGACGTTCGGCGAGTACCTGATTGCGGAGCGGGTGCTGATCCTGCTCGACGGGTACGCCCGGCGGCTGGCGGAGCACCGGGCCGATCCGTCGTTCCATGAAGCGCCGGATGACAGCCTGTTGCGGGCGATGCTGTCGTATCAGCCGGTCACGCTGCGCAGGCCGATCCTCGGCTTCGCCGAGGGGCAGATCCGGCAGTTCACCCCGGAACGCCGCGACAGCATGGCGGAGGCCGTCCAAACCCTGCTGGCGACGGCCCGGAGCCGCGCTTTCGGCCGCTACCAGCAGTACGAGCCGGTGCCGCCGGACGTGGTGGCGGCGTGTGCGGCCTACACCGCCAACCTGGTGGTGTTGGGGGCCTTGCTGACCGAGGACGGGATGTCGTCGGCGGCGGTGCCCGCGTGGGAGTCGACCGTGCGGCTGTGGCAAGCCGGGCTCAGTGACGAGGCCTGGGACAGTCTGCAGCGAGCGCTTCGGCTGCACGAGTCGCCGCTGCGGATCGTCCACGACGGCTGAGTCAGTCCCACAGCCAGGGACGGGGTGTCTCACCCTTCGCGTAGGCGGCCACGGCCCGGTGCAACAGCTGACCGGTCCGGTCGGGATCGAGAGCGGCCGCCCAAAGGTTCGCGAAGTGCTGTTCGTACCAGCCCACCCGCCGCTCGTCCTCGATCAACGAGTCTCCCATGGTCCAATCGCTGTAGACAGCCGTTCCAGCGACGTGGTCTCGGACCACGGTGAACGGATACTCCCGGAACTCCCGGCTCTCGAACGGCAGGACCCGGATCGTGGCGAGGGGCCGGCGGGCGACTTCCACGAGCCGCCGGAGCTGCCCGGCCATGACCGCGCCGTCGCCCACCTGCCGGTAAAGCACGGCTTCATCGAGCAGCAGGCGCATTTCTGGCGGATCGGGCCGTTTCTCGATCTCCCGCTGGTGGCGAAGCCGTATCGCCACCCGGGTGGCGTTCGAGTCAGGCTCATCCGTGTGCCTGATGGACCTCAGGATGGCTTCGACGTACGCCTGCGTCTGGTACAAGCCGGAGATGACCGTGGAACAGTATTCGTCGATCTCATCGGCCTCCGCCTCCAGTCCGACGAGCTGGAAATGGTGCGGCGACATCAGCGCCCGGTACTCGTGCCACCAACCGCGGCGGCGCGCCGCCTGGGCCAGGCGCAGCAGTTCGCCGGTGGCCGCCGGCCCGAGACTCAGCACCTCGCACAGTGCGTGCAGATCGGACGCCGAGATGCCCACCTCACCGTTCTCGATCCGGGCCAGCTTCGACGGCGACCAGGACAGCAACCGGGCGGCCTCGTTCTGGGTGAGCAGCGCCGACTCTCGAGCCCGGCGCAGGGCGGCGCGCAACAGACGCCCGGACCCGATCGGTCCTACCTCGGCTGCCACATGTCGCAGCCTAGGCAGCCGCCGGCCGCCAGCCCAGTGCCGGCCCCAGATGCGTGGCCATATCGGTGAGGATCTGCACGTAGTCGTCGTGCTCGAAGGTGAACGGCAGCGCGAACGCCACCTCGTCGATCTCCCGGAACGCGGCGTGCTCGTGCAACCGCTCGGCGATCTCCGCCGACGACCCGACGATGTCCGGCGCGAACATCAGCCGGGCCGGCCCCTGCGGCGTGGCGGTCCGCGGCAGCCGCTTCGCCGCATAATCCCGATATCTCGCCGCCTGCCCGGCCGTCGCCGAGTCGGTGGGGATGACGACAAGCCCCTGGGACACCCGCCCGGCCGGGTGACGGTCGCGGAACGCGCGGATGTGCGACAGCTGGATCCGCTCGAAGTCCTCCTCCGGCCCTTCCGCTTTCACCACGCTGCTGGTCAGGAAGTTCATCCCGTGCTCACCGGCCCACTCGGCGGAGCGCAGGCTGCCGCCGCCGTACCACAGGCGCGACGCCAGCCCCGGCGAGTGCGGCTGCACCCGGTCGGAGAACTCCTCGAAGCCGACCGTGCCGCGGAAGGCGGTGACCGGCTCCCCGCGCACGCAGCGCAGCAGCCGCTCCACCCGGGCATAGCTGAAGTCCTCGTCCGTGTCCGGGTAGAGGGCGTCCTTGACGTGCTCGAACTGCATCGGCGGGCCGACACTGACGCCCGGGTTGAGCCGCCCGCCGGAGAGCAGGTCGACGGTGGCCAGGTCCTCGGCCAGGCGTAGCGGGTTCTCCCAGGCGAGCGGGGTGACCGCCGTGCCGAGCTCGATCCGGCTGGTCCGCTGGGTCGCCGCGGCGAGCACCGCGACCGGCGACGAGATGCCGAACTGCAGGTGCCGGTGGCGCAGCCAGGCGCTGTCCAGACCGAGCCGCTCGCCCAGCTCGATGATCTCCAGGGCCGATTCGTGCCCGCGCCGCGGGTCCCTCTCGTCGAACAGCCCGATGGTGAGGAAACCCAGCTTGCGCAGCATGATCGAACCCTATCCCGGGCCTGCCCGCCGCGGCCGGACCCGGCGCTTCGGGGCGCCGGGCATCGATACCACCCGGGACAACCGAAAGATTCTCATATCGGACGTCGCGGGAGCCGCTACCCTGGTCGGGTGCTGAGCGACCCGTACCCCGCACGCCCGCGTTCGCGGACCCGCGCGTACCTGCTGATCCTGACAGTGACCGCGCTCCTGCTGGCACTGGGCGCGGCGGTGGCGCTGGCCCGCGGCAGCGGGCCGGAGAAGCGCAGCGCCGCACCCGCGCCGAACCCGCCGGCCTCCGCCGCCGC
>NZ_JBEZZB010000275.1:0-8618 GCF_040638955.1 Actinoplanes sp. NPDC024001 | reverse complement strand
TGATCATCACCGCGGGGCGGGTGCTCGCCTGTCAGCGCAGCGCCCCGCCCGAGGCGGCGGGCAAGTGGGAGTTCCCGGGCGGCAAGGTCGGGCAGGTCCTGATGCCGTATGCGTACGGCAACGCCGCCACCACGGTCGACAAGGCGGCCGCCGCCGGCAATCAGCAGCTGGCCGGGGTGAACACACCGGCCGAGATGATCGCCAAGTACCGGCTGGGCGGCCTGATCCTGGTCGGCTTCAAGCCCCAGGACCCGACCGGCGACACCAACCCCACCTCGAACGTCGAGAACCCGAAGCAGGTGCGCGCGCTCACCGCCGGCCTGCAGGACGCGGCCGCCAAACTGCCCGCCGCGGCGCCGCTGATGATCGGCACCGACCAGGAGTACGGCGTGGTCACCCGGATCACCGAGGGCGTCACCATGCTCCCGTCGGCGCTGGCCTTCGGTGCGGCCGGGCAGCCCGCGCTCACCGAGGCGGCCTGGCACGCGGCCGGCCGGGAGCTGGCGGCGATGGGCATCACCGCCGACTTCGCTCCGGTCGCCGACACGCTGGGCACGCAGGGCAGCGCGGTGATCGGCTCCCGGGCGTTCGGCGCCGACGCGACGGCGAACGCCGCCCAGGTCGCCGCCGCGGTGCGCGGGCTGCAGGCGGCCGGCGTCGCGGCCACCCTCAAGCATTTCCCGGGGCACGGGCACACCACCGGGGACAGCCACGACGAGCTGCCGCTGATCGCGCAGAGCCTCAAGGACTGGCAGGCGCAGGATCTGCCGCCGTTCCGCTCCGGCATCGAGGCGGGCGCCGGGCTGGTGATGTCCGGCCACCTCAACCTGCAGGCCGTCGACAAGGGTGTCGCCGCGACCTTCTCCCGCAAGGTGATGACCGACGTGCTGCGCGGGCAGCTCAAGTTCACCGGCGTGGCGGTCAGCGACGCGATGAACATGGCGCCGGCCCGCAAGTGGCCGGCCGGCGAGGCGGCGGTGCGTGCGCTCAACGCCGGCAACGACATGCTGCTCATGCCGCCGGAGATCGGGGCCGCCCACGACGGCATCATCGCCGCGCTGAAGACCGGCAGCCTGAAACGGGAGCGCCTGGTCGAGGCGGTCACCCGGATCCTCACGCTGAAGTTCAGGACCGCGCAGAGCGCTCAGCCGGACCTCTCGGTGGTCGGCTCGGAGGAGAATCAGCGGGCGGTCGCCGCGCTCGACGCCGCCTCGATCACGGTGCTGCGCGGCCGCTGCTCCGGACCGCTCGCCTCCGGCGCGGTCACGGTGACCGCGCCCGCGTCCCGGGAGGTCGCCCGGGTCACCCTGGTCAAAGCCCTGCAACAGGCCGGCATGAACGTCCAGGCCGCCGGTGGCGCCGGCATCCATCTGGTGGGGTACGGCGACCGGCACGCCGACCTCGACGACGCCGCGGCGATCACGGTCATGATGGACAACCCGGCCCTGCTGGCCCTGTCCAAGTCGCCGACGCTGATCGCCACGTACTCGTCGAGCAGGCTGTCGCTGACCGCCCTGGCCGCGGTGATCGCCGGCAAGGCGGCCGCGCCGGGCAAGTCGCCGGTCGCCGTCGGCAAACTGCCCCGCAGCGCCTGCGTGAAGTAGGCGTCCCGGAGGCTACAGCGGGATGTTGCCGTGCGTGCCGCGCCCGGCCGGCGCGGCCGCGAGGGCCTCGGCGATCCGCCGGCGGGTCTGTTCCGGCTTGATGACCTCGTCCACCACGCCGATCTCCAGCGCCCGGTGCACGCCGCCGGCCACCTCGAGCTGCTCCTGGACCAGCTGCGCGCGCAGCGCCTCCCGCTCCTCGTGCGGGGTGGCGGCCAGCTTCTTGCGGTGCAGGATGTTCACCGCGGCGCTCGCGCCCATCACCGCGACCTCGGCGGTCGGCCAGGCGAAGACCGCGGTGGCGCCGAGCGAGCGGGAGTTCATCGCGATGTAGGCCCCGCCGTACGCCTTGCGGGTCACCAGCGTGACCCGGGGCACCACCGCCTCGGCGAAGGCGTGCAGCAGCTTGGCGCCGCGGCGCACCACACCGTCCCACTCCTGGCCCAGGCCCGGCAGGTAGCCGGGCACGTCGACCAGGACGATCAACGGCACGCCCAGCGCGTCGCACATCCGCACGAACCGGGCGGCCTTCTCGGCGCTGGAGGCGTCGAGGCAGCCGCCGAGCCGCAGCGGGTTGTTCGCGATCACCCCGACCGTACGGCCGGCGAACCGGCCGAGCGTGGTGACCACGTTCGGCGCCCACCTGCTGTGCAGCTCCACGCCCGGCTCGTCGAGCAGGGCCTTGACCACGGGCTTCACGTCGTACGCCCGGTTGGTGGCGGCCGGCATCAACGTGTCCAGGCGCTGGCCGGTGCTGGTGCCGGGGGCGACGTCGTCCGGGGAGAGCCGTCCCTGCCGCCCCAGCAGCACCACCAGCTTGCGGGCCTCGCTCAGCGCCGACGCGTCGTCCGCGGTGGTGACGTGCACGACGCCGGAACGGCGGCCGTGCGGTTCGGCACCGCCGAGGCGTTCCATGTCGACCTGCTCGCCGGTGACGCTGCGCACCACCTCCGGCCCGGTCACGAAGATCCGGCCGGCCTTGCTCATGATCACGATGTCGGTGAGCGCCGGGCCGTACGCCGCGCCGCCGGCCGCCGGGCCGAGCACGACCGACAGCTGGGGTACCCGCCCGGAGGCCCGCACCATGGCGGCGAAGACCTGCCCGACACCGTCGAGCGCGACCACGCCCTCGGCGAGCCGGGCACCACCGGAGTGCCACAGGCCCACCACCGGGACGCGGTCGCGGATCGCGGCGTCGATGGCCGCGACGATGTGCCGGCAGCCGTCCAGGCCCAGGGCGCCACCCATCCGGGTGGCGTCCGTGGCGAACGCGATCACCGTGGCCCCGTCGACCAGGCCTCGTGCGTACACCACACCCGAGTCGTCCCGGGGAACGAGCAGACGCAGGGTGCCGCGGTCGAAGAACGCCCGCAGGCGCAGCTCGGGGTCACGGTGGTCGACGTCGACCTCGGGGGAGGTCAGGGTCACGGCTTCTCCAGACGAGGGGATTGCGGAGGGGGTCAGGCGCGGGTGAAGACCAGCGCCACGTTGTGCCCGCCGAAGCCGAACGAGTTGTTCATCGCGGCCTGGATCTCGGCGGAACGGGCCTTGTGCGCCGCCACGTCGAGGTCGAGACGCTCGTCGGGATCGTCGAGGTTGATGGTCGGAGGGATGATGCCGTCCCGAAGGGCCAGGATGGTGGCGATCGACTCGAGCGCGCCGGCCGCGCCGAGCAGGTGGCCGGACATCGACTTGGTCGAGGTCAGAACGGGGTGGTTGCCGACCGCTTCCTTGATGCCCTTGATCTCGCCCATGTCGCCGACCGGGGTCGAGGTCGCGTGGGCGTTCACGTGGTGGATGTCGGCGCCGGTCAAGCCGGCGTCCTGGATGGCCATCCGCATGGCACGGATGCCACCGCGGCACTCCGGGTCCGGCTGGACGATGTCGTACCCGTCCGAGGTGATGCCGGCACCGGCGAGGCGTGCGTAGACCGTGGCGCCGCGGGCGGCGGCGTGGTCGGCACGCTCCAGGATCAGCGCGCCGGCGCCCTCACCGAGGACGAAGCCGTCGCGGTTCTTGTCCCACGGCCGGGACGCCTTCTCCGGCTCCTCGTTGCGCGTGGACATGGCGCGCATCGAGGCGAAGCCGGCGATCGGCAGCGGGTGCACCACGGCCTCGGTGCTGCCGGCCACCACCACGTCGGCGCGACCCGCGCGAATCAGGTCGAGACCGAGGGCGACGGCTTCCGCGCCCGTCGCGCAGGCGCTGGCCATGGCCCGGACACCGGCCCGGGCGCCGAGTTCCAGCCCGATGTACGCGGCCGGACCGTTCGGCATGAGCATCGGGACCGTGTGCGGGCTGACCCGCCGCGGCCCGGACTGCTCCAGGATGTCGTCCTGGTCCAGAAGGGTGATCGCACCGCCTATTCCGGTGCCGTAGCTGACCGCGAGACGGTCGGGGTCGAGCCCCGCCTCGGCCAGCCCGGCGTCGGCCCAGGCCTGCTTGGCCGCGATCACGGCCATCGCTTCGGCGCGGTCCATCCGGCGCAGCCTGACCCGCTCGATCACCTCGGAGGGCTCGACGGCGAGTTGGGCGGCTATCCGGACCGGGAGGTTGCCGGCCCACTCCTGGGTGAGCGGACCCACCCCGGAGCGGCCGGCGAGCATGGCGTCCCAGGTGGACGCGACGTCCCCGCCCAGCGGGGTCGTCGCGCCGAGCCCGGTGACGACGACGTCTACGTTGCTCATGTCAGGCGTTCGCCTCGATGTAGGAGACGGCGTCGCCGACGGTCTTGAGGTTCTGCACCTCGTTGTCGGGGATCTTCACGCCGAACTTCTCCTCGGCAGCCACCACGACCTCGACCATGGACAGCGAGTCGACGTCCAGGTCGTCGGTGAAGGACTTCTCCTCGGCGACGTCCTCGGGGTTCACCCCGGCGACCTCCTCGAGGATCTCGGCGAGGCCGGAGGTGATCTCTTCGCGAGTAGCCATTTCTGGATTCTTTCCTCTCGATGTGGTGGAAATGTGCGACGGCAGGATGCTGCTCAGGGGCAGCGGACGACCTGACCGGCGTAGGTGAGGCCGCCGCCGAAGCCGAAGAGCAGGACCGGGGCCCCGGAGGGCACCTCGCGGCGCTCGATCAGCTTGGACAGGGCCAGGGGGACGCTCGCGGCGGACGTGTTGCCCGACTCGATGAGGTCCTTGGCGACGATCACGTCCGGGCCCAGGCCGAGCCGCTTGACGATGCCGTCGATGATCCGGGTGTTGGCCTGGTGCGGGACGAAGGCGGCCAGCTCGGACGGGTCGACCCCGGCGCGCTTGCAGACCTCGATCGCGAACGGCGCCAGGGCGGTGGTCGCCCAGCGGAAGACCGTCTGGCCCTCCTGCTTGATGTACGGCTGCCAGCCCTCGATCTTCAGGGCGTCGCCCTTGTCCGGCGCGGAACCCCAGAGCACCGGGCCGATCGCGGCCTCCTCGCCCTCCGGGACCGCGCTCACCACGGCGGCGCCGGCGGCGTCACCGAACAGCACGGCGGTGGTGCGGTCCGACCAGTCGACGACGTCGGAGAGCTTCTCCGCGCCGATGACCAGGGCGTTGCGGGTGGCGCCGGCGCGGATCGCGTGGTCGGCGGTGCCCAGCGCGTAGGAGAAGCCGGAGCAGGCGGTGTTCAGGTCGTAAGCGGCCGGCGCGGCGATCCCCAGCCGGGCCGCGACGCGGGTCGCCACGTTCGGGCAGCGGTCGATCGCGGAACAGGTCGCCACGACCACCAGGTCGATGTCGGCGGCGGTCAGCCCGGAGGCGGCGAGCGCTTTCTCCGCCGCGTAGGTCGCCATGTCGGCCACCGACTCGGAGTCGGCGACCCGCCGCTCGGCGATGCCGACCCGGTCCCGGATCCACGCGTCGTTGGTGTCCAGGGTGCTGGCCAGGTCGTCATTGGTGACCACGCGCGAAGGCTGGTAGTGGCCCATCGCGACGATGCGGGAACCCGCGGTCATCGTGCCTCCCAAGTTCATTGCTGTCCGCCGATGCGGGCGAGGGGTTGACCCGGGGCGACCGGGTCGTCGTGGTGGGCCAGCCACTCGGTGAGCACACCGGCGGCGTGCGAGGTCACCTCGACCGGGCCCTGGCGGGTCTGCACCGCGCCGATGACCTGACCCGGACGCACGTCGCCGCCCTCGGCGAGGCCGTCGGCCGGCCGGAACGTGCCGGCGCCGGTGGCCACCACCACGCGGAACTGCGGCACCGGCTCGTGGCTGGGCGCCACACCGTGCCGGGCGATCAGATCGCGGGCGGCGGGCAGGTCCGCCGGGGTGTTCAAGGTGACGATCTCCGGCGCGCCCTCGCCCTTGAGTTCGCGCTTGACCAGGCCGGTCAGGGTGCCGGCCGGGGGAAGTTCGATGACGGCGGTCACGCCGAGGTCGGCGAGCGCGCGCATGCACAGGTCCCAGCGGACCGGCGCGGTCACCTGGCGGACCAGGCGCTGGAGCATCTCGCGGCCGTGCACGACGGCGGACCCGTCGAGGTTCGACAGCAGGATCCGCTCCGGGTCGTGCACGGTCACCCCGCCGGCGACGGCGGCCAGCGCGGCCTCGGCGGGCGCCATGTAGGGCGTGTGGAAGGCGCCGGCGACCGCCAGCGCGCGGACCCGGGCGCCGGCCGGTGGCTCGGCGGCCAGCGCGGCCAGCCCGTCCAGCGAGCCGGCGGCGACGATCTGGCCCGAGGCGTTGCGGTTGGCCGGGTGCAGCCCGTGCTTCTCGATCCCGGCGAGCACCTCGTCGGGGTCGCCGGCGAGCAGGGCACTCATCCCGGTGGGCTCCAGAGCGCAGGCGGCGGCCATCTCTCGGCCGCGGACCCCGGCCAGGGTGATCGCGGCCTCGGCCGGCAGCACACCGGCGAGCGCGGAGGCGCCGAGCTCGCCGACGCTGTGGCCGGCGACCAGCCCGACGTCGTGCATCGGCAGGTGCTCGGCGGCCAGCATCGCGGCGGCGACCAGCAGCGGCTGGGTCCGGGCGGTGTCCTTGATCTCCTCGGCGTCGGCCTGCGTGCCGAGGTGGATCAGATCGACCCCGGCGAGCGCCGACCACCAGCGGAGGCGGGCCTCGGCACCGGGGAGTTCGAGCCAGGGGGAGAGGAAGCCGGGCTTCTGCGAGCCCTGACCGGGCGAGAGAACTGCGAGCACGTCCTCGACTCTTCCGGATGGGAGGGGGATGCGGGGTTGCCGGGCACGACCAAACCCTACGACGAGGGTTGTAGGTTTCCTACAAAAGAGGGGTGGATTTGGGGGTTCTAGGCCTGTTTTATGGTGCAGGTCGTTTGGCGCCGATGCCGCTCCGAGCGGTGTGTTCCGCGTAACACCGGGTCAGCCGGGAGGGTCCAGACGGCCGATGGTGAGTGCCATCCGCAGGGCGAAGGCGTCCCGGCCGTCCAGCGGGGAGAGCGCGGTCACCTCGGCGACCCGGCGCAGCCGGTACCGGACGGTGTTCGGGTGGACGAAGAGCTCGCGGGCGGCGCTCTCCAGCACGCCGCCGGAGGAGAAGAAGGCGTCCAGGGTCTCCAGTAAGCCACTCCCGGCCCGGGCGAGCGCACCGTAGACGTCGTGCCGCAGCTTGCGCCGGGCGTCCATGTCGCCGGCCAGGACCCGTTCCGGCAGCAGGTCGTCGGCGGCCACCGGGGACGGCGCGCCCGGCCAGGCGCCGGCCGCCCGGAATCCGGCCAGCGCGGCCCGCGCCGACTCGGTCGCCTGGTCCAGCGAGGGCACCGCGGGGCCGACCACGATCGGACCCTCGCCGAAACTGGAGCCCAGCGCGATGGCGGTGGCAACCGGATCGCTCGCGCCGCCCACCACGACGACCAGGCGGTCGCCGTGCACCCCACCGATCACCTCCAGCCGGGCCCGGCGGGCGGCCCGGTAGACCGCGTGCAGCACCGCGGTGATGTCTCCTCCGGGGGAGCGGCCCACCACCACCGCGACCGGTGGCGCGTCCGCCCAGCCCAGCGCGGCCGCCCGGCTGGCCAGCACGTCCGAGGAGTCGCCGCGCAGCAGCGCGTCGACGAGCAGGGCCTGCAGCCGGGCGTCCCAGGCGCCGCGGGACTCGGCGGCCCGCGCGTAGACCCGGGCGGCGGAGAAGGCGATCTCCCGGGAGAACCGCAGGATCGCCTGGATCAGCGCCTCCCGCTCGCCGGCCTCGGCGAAGCGCGGCACGTCCGCCTCGGCGACGTCGATGGTGACCTTGATGAGCTGCACGGTCTGGGTGAGCGTGATCGCCCGGGCCAGCGCGCGCGGCGCCGCGGCGAACACCTCGTCGGAGATCTCCTGGGTGGCGGCGACCGTTCCGCCGGAGCGCAGCCACTCCACGAGCGACCGGACGCCCGCCTGTGCGACGAGCATCACCCAGGAACGTTGGTCCGCCGGGAGCGCGCGGAACCACGGCAACGTCTCATCCATGCGGACCACAGCCGCGCTCGCCAGCGCGCCGGCCTGTCGTTCGATCCGGCGCAGAGTGCCCGGGAGCAGCGGATTCGCGGGGCTCTCGGTGCGCGGTGGATCGGCCGGATCGGCGCCCTTGGCGGGCCGGGCGGCGGCCGGTGCGCTGTGCGGTCGGGCGGTTTCTGCCACGCGCTCAGCGTGACACGGCCCGGCCGTTCGGTGACCGGGGGCGTGTCCGGCATCCGGATGACATGGCACTGAACACAGAACAGCGAGGGTTTTTAGGGTGTTTTATGACATTTGACCGGTGTAGCGGTGCGCCTCTCCCGCGATTTCGGTCGGTGACCTGGCATCGTGTCGGACTAGCGCGGTGCCGGTCGGTGTTAACACCGGGCGACGCCGTGCCGATGAAGAGACGGTGCCGGTCGAGTTGCGAACCACGGATCGAGGAGGCGAGATGATGGAACGGGATGACGCGTTCGCGCGCACCGAAAGTGATCCCGCCCTCGAAGAGGTGCCGGTCCCCGCGCCGGCCGACGAGGAACCGGTCACCGAACCCGGATTGGGCCGCGTCGGCTGCCGCACCGATCTGCGCGGCTGGGCCGGTGCCCACCTGCACGGCGCGGCGGCGGGGGCGCACCGCCCCG
>NZ_JBEZZB010000274.1:0-8706 GCF_040638955.1 Actinoplanes sp. NPDC024001 | reverse complement strand
GCAGGCCGGGGTGGGGGCCGCCGCACTGCCGGCGGTGCTGGCCCTGGCCGAGCTGCTCTGGCGGCGCGACGCCCTGGTGGAGGCGGCCGAGCTGCTCGGCGCGGCCCGCCAGCTGGAGGCGGTGCATCCGGAGGATCGTGGCCGCCGGGCGGTCGACTGGCTGCTCGGTATGGTCGCGTTGCGCCGCGGTGACCTGGTCGCCGCCCACGACCACCTGGTGGTGGCGCTCCGGTCCCGCCTGCGGCACGGCTTCCGGGGCGCCGCGGCGGACGCGGTGGCCGCGATCGCGGTGCGCTGCGTGCTCGGTGGGGACCCGGCGACCGCGGCCGTGCTGTTCGGCGGCGCGGAGGCCGCGCGCGGCGCCCGGCGGACCGAGTCGTTCGGCGCGTTCTGGTCGGCGCAGCAGACGGCCCTGCGGGTGGCGCTGGGCGACGCGACCTTCGACGCGGCGTACGCCGACGGCGCCGGCCTCGGTTTCGATCAGGTGGTGGCGATGGCGCTGGCCGTCGAGCACCCCGACCTGGAGGACGGTGCGACACGGTTCGCGCAGATCGTTCGCTAGGCGTCGCCCAGCAGCACGGTCGCCTGGTAATAACCCCAGGCCACCGTGTTGCAGACGGGCTGAACCAGACGCCGGTACTCGTCGCAGGCGCGCCGCAGGTCGGCTCGGAACACCTCGTCGAGACGCCGCTTGTGGAGCTTGAACGTGCCCGCCGCCCGGTAGTTGCGGTAGCCGAAGTCGTGGTGCCGGCAGGCGTTCCGGAAGCGGAAACCGAACGGCTCCTCCGGCCCGTGCGAGCAGTGGTCGGTGGACCAGTCGAAGTCGTACGCCGCCCACTTGTCCCGGTTGAGC
This sequence comes from Actinoplanes sp. NPDC024001, assembly GCF_040638955.1. Lineage (NCBI taxonomy): Bacteria > Bacillati > Actinomycetota > Actinomycetes > Micromonosporales > Micromonosporaceae > Actinoplanes > Actinoplanes sp. NPDC024001. Next base: position 7,853 of record NZ_JBEZZB010000274.1, on the reverse strand, counting down.
CGGGCGGCGTTCCATTCGGCCGTGCTGGCCGCGGTGGGCTGGGTCCACCGGGCCAGCAGGGTCGCCTTGTCGAGGTCCGCCCCCCGCGCGTGGCCGGCCGGCAGTATCGTCGTGCCGGCCAGCAGGATGCTCGCGACGGCGGCGCGGCGGATCGCAAGGCGCATCGTGCCTCCTCCAGGTGCGATCTCCAGCTTGACCGTTAAGGTGTGTCCGTGCAGGCGGTTCCATGATTCATCTACCGCTGGTCCGACAGGGGCCGCTGAGGGCGCTCGCCGTCCGGTTGTTGATGGCGTGCATCCTGGTTCTTGTCGCGGTGAGCGTGATCTATGCGGACCGGGAGGGTTACCGGGACGTCAACGAGGACGGGCTGACCCTCCTCGACTGCTTCTACTACGCCGTCGTCACCCTCTCCACCACCGGCTACGGCGACATCACTCCGGTGTCCGAGAGCGCGCGGCTGGTGAACGTCCTGTTCATCACTCCCGCCCGGGTTCTCTTCCTGATCATCCTGGTCGGCACCACGCTGGAGGTGCTGACCGACCAGTACCGCAAGGGCCTGCGGGTCAGCCGGTGGAGGAGCAAGTTGAAGGACCACGTGATCATCTGCGGTTACGGCACGAAGGGCCGGGCCGCGGTCGCCGCGCTGCTGGAGACCGGTTACGACAAGTCCCGCATCGTGATCGTGGAGAACCGTGAGGCCGGCGTCCGGCAGGCCACGGCCGGCGGGTTCGTCGTCATCGAGGGCGACGCCACCCGCTCCGCGGTGCTCAACGAGGCCGACGTGAAGAACTGCAAGTCGGTCATCATCGCCACCGACCGGGACGAGGCCTCGGTCCTGATCACGCTGACCGTGCGGCAGCTGACCGCCGGCCAGGTCCGGATCATCGCGGCGGTCCGGGAGCAGGAGAACGCCGCCCTGCTGAAGCAGAGCGGCGCCCACCACGTGATCGTCTCGTCCTCGACCGCCGGCCGTCTCCTCGGCCTCACCACGACCGCGCCGCCGCTGATCGACGTGGTGGAGGACCTGCTCACCCCCGGTCAGGGCATGGCGCTGGCGATGCGCTCGGCGGAGCGGGCCGAGGTGGGCCGCAACCCGCGTGAGCTGCCGACCCTGGTGGTCGCGCTGATCCGCCGGGGCAAGGTGCTGCCGCTCGGCGGCGAGCAGGCGGTCAGCATCGAGACCGGCGACCTGCTGGTCTACATCCGCGACGACGAGACCGCCACCAACGGCGTCTCCGTCTAGGGCTTGCGGCCGACCCCGGCGAACTCGGAGACCTTGTCGGTGATGCCCGGGTGGGCCGGGTCGGGCCGCCACGCCGAGCACGTCACCACACCCGGGTCGAGCAGCTCCAGGCCGGTGAAGAAGGCCGCGATCTCCTCACGGCTGCGCGCGCAGATCGGCGCGGCGCCGCTCTCGTTCCACTGCTTCATCGACTGCTCGACGGCCGGGCCGTTGACCTCTTTGGTCGGGTGCGAGATCACCAGGTAGCTCCCGGACGGCACCGCGTCGACGAGCTCCCGGACCACCCGGGACGCCTCGGCGTCGTCGACCACGAACGGCACGATCCCGAGCAGCATGATTGCGATCGGCTGGTCGAAGTCGAGGATCTCCCTGGCCTGCTGAAGGATCAGCGCGGTGTTGCGGATGTCCGCGTCGATGTAGTCGGTGGCGCCCTGCGGTGTGCTGTTCAGCAGGGCCCGGGCGTGCACCAGCACCATCGGGTCGTTGTCCACATAGACGATCTTGCTGTCCGGGGCGACGCGCTGGGCTACCTCGTGCGTGTTGTCCGCGGTGGGCAGGCCGGTGCCGATGTCCAGGAACTGCCGGATGCCCGCGGGACCGGCCAGGTGGCGCACGGCCCGGCCGAGGAACTCCCGGTTCGCCCGGGCGGACTGGACCAGCTCCGGCATCAGGGCCAGCGCGTACTGCGCGGCCTCGCGATCGGCGGCGAAGTTGTCCTTCCCGCCGAGCAGGTAGTTCCACAACCGCGCGGAGTGAGCCACCTCGGTGTTGAGCGAGGCGTGCACCTCCGGATCGAGCCCGTGCGCTTCGGTCACAGACCGAACATTATCGATCGGCGTCCGGGAGGGGAAGGTGCTTCCCCTCCCGGAGCGACGACCGCTTACAGGATGGTCCAGGTGTCGCCGGCGTTGAGGAGATCACCGAGCATCTCGTCGGGCGTGCCGGTGGCCTGGGCCTGGGCGTCCAGCACCTGCTTGCGCACGATCTCGTCGTACGACGGCCGCTGGACGTCGCGGAACACCCCGATCGGCGTGGTGGCCAGGTCGGAGCCGGAGAGCCGGCTGAGGGCGAACGCGTACGCCGGGTCGTCGACGGTCGCGTCGTGCACCAGCGGGGTGCCGCCCTCCTGCACCTTCAGCCCGAAGCTGCCCTCGGGGTGGACGACCGAGAACCGCCCGTCCGCCCCGAAGGTGATCGGCTCGCCCTGCTCCAGCCGGATCAGGTGCTCGTCCCGCGACGAGGCGTCCTTGATCAGGTCGAACGCGCCGTCGTTGAAGATGTTGCAGTTCTGGTAGATCTCGACGAACGCGGATCCCTCGTGGGCCGCCGCCGCGCGCAGCACCGACTGCAGGTGCTTGCGGTCGGAGTCGATGGTCCGGGCCACGAACGTCGCCTCGGCGCCCAGCGCGAGCGAGAGCGGGTTGAACGGCGAGTCCGCCGAGCCCGCCGGCGTCGACTTGGTGATCTTGCCGATCTCCGAGGTGGGGGAGTACTGCCCCTTGGTGAGCCCGTAGATCCGGTTGTTGAAGAGCAGGATCTTCAGGTTCACATTGCGGCGCAGCGCGTGGATCAGGTGGTTGCCGCCGATCGACAGCGCGTCGCCGTCGCCGGTGACCACCCAGACGCTCAGGTCCGGGCGCGACGCCGACAGCCCGGTGGCGATCGCCGGGGCCCGGCCGTGGATCGAGTGCATCCCGTAGGTGTTCATGTAGTACGGGAAGCGGGACGAGCAGCCGATGCCGGAGACGAACACGATGTTCTCCCGCGGGATGCCCAGCTCCGGCATGAAGCCCTGCACCGCGGCGAGGATCGCGTAGTCACCGCAGCCGGGACACCAGCGGACCTCCTGGTCCGACTTGAAGTCCTTGGCGGTCAGTTTCACCTCGACCGGGTTAGCCATTCTTGACCACGTCCTCGAGCATGCTCTCCAGCGTCGCGGCGGTGAACGGAAGGCCGCTGACCTGGTTGAAGGGAACCGCGTCCACCAGGTATTTCGCCCGGATCACGTGAGCCAGCTGGCCCAGGTTCATCTCCGGGACGACCACCTTGTCGTACCCGGCCAGGACCTCACCGAGGTTGGCCGGCAGCGGCGCGAGATGCCGCAGGTGAGCCTGCGCGATCGACAGGCCGCGCTGGCGCAGCGCGCGGCAGGCGGCCCCGATGGGGCCGTAGGTCGAACCCCATCCCAGTACGAGAACGCGCGCGTTCTCCTCCGGGTCCTCCACGTCCACGTCCGGCACCGGGATCGCGTCGATGCGCGCCTGGCGGATCCGCACCATGTGCTCGTGGTTCGCCGGATCGTAGGAGATGTCACCGGTCTTGTCGGCCTTCTCCAGACCACCGATCCGGTGCTCCAGCCCGGGGGTGCCCGGCACCGCCCACGGCCGGGCCAGCGTCTCCGGATCCCGCAGGTACGGCAGGAACCGCCCGTCCGCGCTGTTCGCCTCGGTGGCGAACGGCACCTGCAGGTCGGGCAGCTCGTCGACGGACGGCAGCAGCCACGGCTCGGAGCCGTTGGCCACGTAGTTGTCGGAGAGCAGGATGACCGGCGTGCGGTAGGTCAGCGCGATCCGGGCCGCCTCGATCGCGGCGTGGAAGCAGTCGGACGGCGACTTCGGCGCGATCACCGCGAGCGGCGCCTCGCCGTGCCGGCCGAACAGGGCCATGTTCAGGTCGGCCTGCTCGGTCTTGGTCGGCATGCCGGTGGACGGGCCGGCCCGCTGCACGTCGACGACCACCAGCGGCAGTTCGAGGGCGATCGCGAGCGAGATCGTCTCGCCCTTGAGCGCGACACCGGGACCGGACGTGGTGGTGACCCCGAGCGCGCCGCCGTACGACGCGCCCAGCGCCGCGCCGACCGCGGCGATCTCGTCCTCGGCCTGCATCGTGGTGACGCCGAACCGCTTGTGCTTGGAGAGCTCGTGCAGGATGTCCGACGCCGGGGTGATCGGGTAGGCGCCGAGGAAGACCGGCAGTTTGGCCCGGACCCCGGCGGCGACCAGACCCAGCGAGAGCGCCTGGTTCCCGGTGATGTTGCGGTAGGTGCCCGGCCGCATCTTGGCCGGTTTCACCTCGTAGCGCACCGTGAAGGCCTCGGTGGTCTCGCCGAAGTTCCAGCCGGCCTGGAAGGCGGCCTTGTTCGCCGCGACCAGGTCGGGGCGCTTGGCGAACTTGCGCTCCAGGAACCGCAGGGTGGACTCGAACGGCCGCGAGTACATCCAGCTGAGCAGGCCCAGCGCGAACATGTTCTTGGCGCGCTCGGCGTCCTTCTTCGAGACTCCGGCGTCGGCCAGCGCGCCGACCGTCATGGAGGTCAGCGCGACCGGATGCACCGCGTACTCGGAGAGGGAGCCGTCCTCCAGCGGACTGGTCGCATATCCGACCTTCGCCAGATTTCGTTTGGTGAACTCGTCGGTGTTCACGATGATGTCGGCCCCGGCCGGCAGCTCGGCGAGGTTCGCCTTGAGCGCCGCCGGGTTCATGGCCACCAGGACGTTCGGCGCGTCACCGGGGGTCAGGATGTCGTAGTCGGCGAAGTGCACCTGAAAGCTGGACACGCCGGGGAGCGTCCCCGCTGGTGCACGGATCTCGGCGGGGAAGTTGGGCAGGGTCGAGATGTCGTTGCCAAGCTGAGCGGTCTCCGAGGTGAACCGGTCTCCAGTGAGCTGCATGCCATCGCCGGAGTCGCCGGCGAATCTGATGACTACCCGGTCCAGCTGCTCGACTCGCTTCGCGGGAGCGGCCACGTTCAACCTCCAAAGAGCGCGGTCCGGCGGCTGAGGTTCGTCGATGAGCCGGCCCGCAGACTTGTCACTTCCACAGTACGTCGCCGCTCCTTACGAGGCGGCCCGCGGACCGCTGACCACAGTAGCTACGCCGGGAAAGAACCAGCCACCAAAGTCCACCATGCGGCACGCGAACAACGGCCTGACGTGCACTAGGCTCCCCGATCGTGGACGGATATCTCGGTTCGTACGCCACGCTGGGCCTTGTTCTCGCCGCCGGCGTGCTGCTGTTCGTCGCCGCGTTCGGCGCGAACCGGCTGCTGCGACCGGCGAATCCGGCTGAGCCGCTGGGCAAGCGGATCGCCTACGAGAGCGGCATCGACCCGGTCGGCGGCGACTGGGCCCAGGCGCAGATCCGGTACTACGTGTACGCGTACCTCTATGTGCTCTTCGCGGTGGAGGCGGTCTTCCTCTTCCCGTGGGCGCTGATCTTCGACCGGCCCGAGTTCGGCGGCCTGGCCATCGCAGAGATGGGCGTCTTTGTCGCAGTGCTCGCGCTCGGCATCGTCTACGCCTGGCGCAAGCGGATCCTGACCTGGACCTGAACGCTCGGTAATGACATCGACCGGGTGGCGGGCTCGCCACCGGAAAGCCGACATGTCAACATCTTGCGCATGGGCCAGCTTCTGCTCTTCATTGTCGTGGCGTTGGTCGTCGCGACGATCGTCTTCGGCGTGACCGTTCTGCTGAGCGGAGGCGACTCCGGGCTGACCCCGGTGGAGCCCGACGGCCGGGCCGTGCCACTGCCCGGCGACCGGCCACTCGGCGAGTCCGACATCGCCGCGACCAGGTTCGACACCACCTGGCGCGGCTACCGCATGGCCCAGGTCGACCAGGCTCTGCAGCGGGCGGCGTACGACATCGGCTACAAGGGCGAGCTGATCGGCGTGCTCGAGGCCGAGGTCGCCGCGCTCCGTGAGGGCCGGGTCGAGGACGCCGACGCGCTGCGCAAAGCCCGCGAGGTCGCGGCGGCCCCGCCCGGGCCCACCGCGCCGCCGCCCACCGCCCCGGTGGTCACGCCCGACGAGCCTCTGGCGAAGGTGGCCGACGTGCCGCCGCAGGGCACGGCGGCGCCGGCCGCCGACGGGGAGTCGGCGGATCGCCGATGAGCGGGGACGGCCCAGCCGAGGGTCCAGCCGGCCTGGGTGACGCGGCCCGCCCCGGGTCCGGGGAGTTCACCGCCACGGTGATCGTCAACGCCCCGGCGTCCAAGGTCTTCGCCGCGTTCCTGAACTGGGAGAAGCAGTCCGAGTGGATCCCGTTCACCCGGGTGCGGGTGGTCGAGGGCGACGGCGGCGAGGGCAGCGTGGTCGAGGCGGTCACCACGCTGGGCCCGGCGGTGATCCGCGACGAGCTACGGGTGGTCAAGGTCAACGCCCCGTACGAGGTGCGCGTCGTGCACTGCGGCAAGGTGCTGCGCGGCCCCGGCTCGATGCGGTGCACGGCGATGTCCGGCGACCGGACGCAGGTCGTGCTGCACGAGTGGTTCCACCTCCCGGCCGGTGCGGTCGGCAAGATCGCCTGGCCGGTGCTCTGGCCCGGTTCCAAGCTCGGTTTCACCGGCACGCTGAAGAAGTTCGGCCGCCTGGTCGAGCAGGGACGGCTGCCGTGACCGACACCGGGCTGGTGATCGGCGCGGACGGCAAGGCCCGCTGCTTCTGGGGCGGCGCCTCGCCGGACTACGCGGAGTACCACGACACCGAGTGGGGCCGGCCGGTGCGGGGTGACGACGCGCTCTTCGAGCGGCTCACCCTGGAGGCCTTCCAGTCCGGGCTGGCGTGGATCACCATCCTGCGCAAGCGGCCGGCGTTCCGGGCGGCCTTCGACAACTTCTCGATCGCCAAGGTGGCGGCCTACACCGAGGACGACGCGGCCCGGCTGATGGCCGACCCGGGCATCGTGCGCAACCGGATGAAGGTGGACGCCGCGCTGCACAACGCCAAGGTCGCGGCCGGGCTCGACGAGGGCCTCTCCACGCTGCTCTGGTCGTTCGCCCCGGCGGCCCGCCCGCGCCCGCGGACCCGGGCTGACGTTCCGGCTGTCACCGCCGAGTCGACCGCCCTCGCCAAGGCGCTCAAGAAACGCGGGTTCAAGTTCGTCGGGCCCACCACGGCGTACGCGTTGATGCAGGCCACCGGGATGGTTGATGACCACCTTGCGGACTGCTGGGTCCCCGCGTGATGAGATGGACGCATGGCGCAGTGGTCGGTGATCATTCCGGACGAGCAGTGGGCGACCGAACGGTTGTTCCAGCACGATGTCGTGACGGTGGCGGGCGGCCCGGCGGAGGCGACAGCCGGCGACGACGTGGTCGTGGTCGCCGAGGAGAACGTCGTGGCGCTGGCCCGGGTGGAGAAGGCTGACGCCGGCGAGCTGGTGCTGGGTTACCAGCGGCGGGCGTTCGACGAGCCGGTCCCGGCCGAGGGACTGACCGGCGGCGCGGTCGACGCGGGCACGTTCCGCCGGATCGCCGAGCGGCTCGGCGCGTCGGCCGACCGCAAGCCGTGGCTGGTCAGCGTGGCGATGCCGATCGAGGCGAACACCCCGGCGGAGGCGGTGCGGCAGTTCTGGTCGCACGTGCTGGAGCTGGGCCCGGCGGAGCTGCCGACGTACGTCTGGCCCTCCGGCGACGAGCTGGCGATGCAGGCGTTCGTGCTGGGCGCCGAGAAGAACCAGGACCCCGAGGAAGAGGACGAGGAAGAGTGAGTCCCGTGGGGGGGGGGGACGCCCCCCCCCCACCCGCAAAGCGGCCCCCCGGGAACCGCGGAGTGTTTTTTTGGTAGGGCGCGAGGGCCCCCGTGGGGGGGGGGGGGGGCCCCCCCCCC
>NZ_JBEZZB010000273.1:0-8764 GCF_040638955.1 Actinoplanes sp. NPDC024001 | reverse complement strand
GTACCGCGCCGGCGTAGACGCGGCCGGTGGTGCCGTCGATCGAGATGATCTCGCCCGCGCGGATGGTACGGCCGCCGACGGTGAACGAATCCGCGGCGACCGGCGGCAGCCTGCCGGGCCAGCGCAGTGATCGCCAACGGGTTGCCGCCGGCCCGCACGATCACCGCGTTGAGCTGGGCGTCGTCGAGGCGCGCGGCGGTCTGCCGGGCCAGCGCGCGGGCGGCCGCCGGGTCCAGCGGCGGCACCGCGAGCCAGGCGGTGGCGGCGGCCCGCAGGGCGGCCACCGCGGGCTCGTCGAGGCGATGCGGCGTACGCAACGCAACCAGTACCCGGCACGCGCGGGCCAGATGGGGCAACGCGGCAATGGTGGCCGGGTCGGCGTGCTGCAGATCGTCGAGCACCAGCAGCCCACCGCGCACCCGCGAGCGCACCGCCTCGGCGAGCAGGTGCACGTCCTCGCCGGGCAGCCGGGCCCGCACCGCCCGCGACAGGGCCAGCGCCGGCACCGTGGACAGCATCGCCAGCCCGCCGCCGACATGGGTGGGGCCGGGCACCGACGCGGCGACCTTACGCAGCAGCGTGCTGCGGCCGCAGCCGGGCGGACCGGTCAGAACGACCAGTGCGGGCCCGTGGCGCAGCGCAAGGCGGGCGGCCGACTCTGGCTCGTCCGCCACCGGCGCTCCTCCCTCACTGGCCCGAACTCACTGGCACGAACACGGGATCCGGCCGCGACCCCGACGTCCGTAGGCTGTGCTGCGGGCAGGCGCTCGGTCCTGCCACTGCTGCGACGGAAAGGCCCTCCTCGTGACGACGACAGCCGCGGTACGCACATTGTCGCCGACTTTGTGCGGACCTGACGAGTCGTGGTGACCGGGCCACTCACCACCGGCGTCGCGACGCTCTGTCACGAGATCGTCACGAAGATCTCCTCCGATGCTGGTGGCCAGGTACGACAGATCGGTGACCGTCTACACGATCCGTTACGGATCGCGATCGCCGGTCGCCTGAAAGCCGGAAAGTCGACACTAGTCAACGCCCTGATCGGCCGCCGCGTCGCCCCCACCGCGGCCGGCGAGTGCACCCGCGTGGTCACCCGGTTCCGCTACGGCCCGGCCGACCGCATCGACGTGGTCACCCGCGACGGCGAACGGCGCAGCCTGCCCCTGGACGACGACGGCATGGTCCCGGCCCGCCTCGGCGTGCCCGCGGCCCGGGTGGCCTACCTCGACGTGGCCCTGACCAGCGACCGGCTGCGCGAGCTGAGCGTCGTCGACACCCCCGGCCTGGCGTCGACCGACAACGCCGGCAGCGCCCGCGCCGAGGAGGCGGTCGGCATCGACGCCGACTCGGCCTCGGAGATCACCGCCGCCGAAGCGGTCGTCTACGTCTTCACCCAGGCGGTGCGCGCCGACGACATGCGCGCCCTGGAGGCGTTCCACACCGCGTCGGCGCGGCTGGCGAGCAGCCCGATCAACGCGATCGGCGTGCTCAGCCGGGTCGACACCCTGGTCGGCGGCGCCCAGGACCCGTGGCCGGTGGCCGGGCCCCTCGCCGAACAGCAGGCGCGGCTGCTCGCCCGTACCGTCGGCGATGTAGTGCCGGTGGCCGCACTGCTGGCCGAGACCGCCGAGGCCGGCCGGCTGACCGGCGCCGACCGCAACGCGCTCGCCGCGCTGGCCGCCCTGCCGGCCGCGCAGCTCAAGCTGCTGCTCACCTCCGCCGACCTGTTCCGCGGCCGGCCCGCCCCGGTCGACGTCGAACAGCGCGACCGGCTGCTGACCCGCCTCGACCTGTACGGCATCGGCTACGCCTGCGCGCAGCTGGCCGCCGACCCCCGGCTGGGCACCGGCGAGCTGGTACGGCGGCTGCACGCCGCGTCCGGGTTCGCCCGGCTGCGCGACACCGTCGACAGCACGTTCCGCTGGCGCTGCGACGCGATCAAAGCCGGCTGGGCGCTGACCCGGCTGGAACGGCTGGCCGGCTACAGCGCCGACCCGCGGGCCGGCACCGTGATCCGCGACGCCTTGGAGAGCACGCTGCGCGACCCCGCCTACCACCGGCTGCGGCTGCTGGACGCCGCGCAGCGCGCCGCCAACGGCACCGTGCCCCTGCCCACCGACTGGGAACGCGAGCTGATCCGCCTGGCCACCTCCGACGACCCGCGCTGGATCCTGGAACTGCCCGAAGCCGACCCGGGCGAGCTGGCCGCCGCGGCGATCAGCGCGGCCGGCCGCTGGCGGGCCTACGCGGTCGACGGCGCCGGCCCGGCCCAGGCCCGCATCGCGCAGGTGGCCCACCGCGGCTTCCACCTGCTGGCCCAGGAGGTGCGCCGGTGACCGACCTGACCGTCCAGCTCGACACCGCGGTGCGCGACACCATGTCATACCTGCGCACCGCCGACCCGGACGCCGCCGCCGACCTGGCCGAGCTGCGCCGCGACCACCTCGTCCGGCCCGGCATCGTGATCGTCGGCGAGACCAAACGCGGCAAGAGCTCCCTGGTCAACGCCCTGCTCGGGGTGCCCGGCCTGTCCCCGGTGGACGTCTCCGTGGCAACCACCGCCTACCTGCAGTTCCAGCCCGGCGAACAGTTCAGCGCCCGCGCCTGGCTGCCCGGCGGCGGCGAACCGATCGAGGTCAGCGACCTGCGCCACCCCCGGGCCCGCCGCATCGAGGTCACCCACCCGGCGCCGCTGCTGCGCTACCTGAGCCTGCTCGACACCCCCGGCGCCGGCGGCCTCGACCCGGCACACGCCACCATCGCGCTGGACGCGGTACGCCGCGCCACCGCCCTGCTGTTCGTCGCCGACGCCTCCGCCCCGCTCTCGCAACCCGAACTGGACTTCCTCGCCGCCGCCACCGAACGCGTCGACGCCGTCGTCTTCGCCCTCACCAAGATCGACGCGTTCCCGCAGTGGCGCGGCATCGCCGAGGACAACCGGGCCCTGCTGCAGGCACACGCACCCCGGTTCGCCGCGGCACCCTGGTTCCCGGTCTCCGCCCGCCTCGCCGAACTGGCCCTGACCGGCGACGACGACACCCGCGACACGCTCGCCGAGGAATCCCGCATCGCCGGGCTGCAACACGCCCTGGTCGAACTCGCCGGCCGCGGCCACCAGCTGCGGCTGGCCAACGTGCTGCGCGCCGCCCGCGGCGACCTGGCCCGGCTGCACGACACCGCCGAGGCCAGCATCCAGGCGGCCGCCGCCGACCCGCAGAAACAGGCCGAAGCCCGCGCCGAACGCGCCGCGCTGGCCGGGCGCAAACGCACCGAGTCACGCCAGTGGACACTGCGGCTGGGCACCGAGATCCAGCGGGCCCGGGTGGAGACCGTCGGCTACCTGCGCACCCGCATCGGCGAGGTGCAGAACGAGCTGGCGCAGCGCATCGACAAGGCCGGCTCCGACGAACTGACCCGGCTGCCCGACGACGTCGACACCCACCTGCAGGCCGTCGCCGCCGACCTGTCCGGGCGGCTGGAAGCCACCTACCACGCCATCGCCGAACGGGTGCTGGCCGAGGCCTTCGACGCCGAACGCCTCGCCGCCACCCTCAACCGGCTCAGCGCCACCATCCGGCACGCCCTGGCCGCCGGCCCACCGCGCGGCTCCGGCGACAACATGCTGATCGCGCTGTCCGCCGGCGGCATCGCCCTGGTCGCCGGCCGCGGCGCCACCCTCGGCATGTCCGCGCTCGGGGTGGCCGGCGCCGGCCTGCTCATCCCGGTCGCCGGGATCGCGCTGGGCCTGGCCGCCGGCGGCTACGTGCTCTACCGCCGGCGCGTGCACAACGACCGCCGGCAGGCCCAGAGCTGGCTGCGCGACGTGCTCGCCGAAGCCCGCGCCGCGCTCACCGACGAGATCAGCACCCGCTTCACCGACCTGCAGTACGCGCTGTCGATCGCCCTCGACGACGCCATCGAACGGCGGCTGCGCGAACTCGACGCGCACATCGCCGAGATCGACGCGGCCCTGGCCGAGGACGCGGCCGGCCGCGCCAAACGCCGGGCCGCGGCCACCGCCGAACGCGACGCGGTCGCCACCCGGCTGCGGCAGGCCGACGAGGCCCTGCTGCGCGCCCGCGCCCTGACCCCCACACCGATCGACGACGACCGGGAGAGGCTCTCATGACCGACCACTGGGACGACGACTTCGACTTCGACACACCCGAGGAGCTGCCCGAGCCCGATCAGCCCGACCTGCCGCTCGACGGTCCCGAGCTGTCCTACGACGAGCCGGAGCTCGTCGTCGACGAGCCGGACCTGTCGTTCGACGAGCCCCAGGTGCCCGAGCCCGCCGAGCCGGAGAGCGTCGACGACGGGCTGTTCCCGCCCGCCCTCGACGTCGGTGAGCTGCCCGAACCGGTCGACGGCTTCCCGTGGATCGACACCGCCACGCTCGGCGCGCCCGACCCGTCCGGGTTCACCGCACCGGTCGAGGCGGTCAGCGCCGACGAGCTCGCCGCCTACGCCGGGGTGGAGATCCCGGAAGGCGCGAACCCGTGGGAGGTCCTCGCCGCCGACGAGGATCCGGCCACCAGCGCCCTGGCCCGGTGGTGGACGCCGGGTGAACAGTGAGGCTTGTTCGCGACCAACCGCGCCCCACCACCTGCGCGAGCTGGCGGTATGGCCTCCACCGTCGCGAACAAGCCTCACCGATCCACATCTCCCGCTGAGGGCTGCCGGGTGGCATCATGTGCGCGCACCGCTTAACAACCTGGAGCGCGATCGATGGCCGTGACCGGCACCCCCACACCCGTTCCCGCCGGCCGCCGGGAACGCACCGGCTGGTACTTCTACGACTGGGCGATGTCGGCCTTCTCCACCACGGTGATCACCGTGTTCCTGGGGCCGTTCCTGACCACCGTCACCGAGCTGGCCGCCGGCTGCGCGATCGACGCCGACGACTGTGACGGGGTGGTCCGCCCGTTCGGCATCACGGTCGCCGCCGGCTCCTACTTCGCCTACCTGGTGTCGCTGTCGGTGCTGCTCACCGTCTTCGTGCTGCCGGTGATGGGCGCCGTCGCCGACCGGGCGCCGCGCAAGAAGCCGCTGCTGGCCGGGGCCGCGTTCCTCGGCGCCGCCGCCACCGTCAGCATGGTGTTCGTCACCGGCGACCGCTACCTGCTCGGCGGGTTCCTGTTCCTGATCGCCAACATCGCGTTCGGCGCGGCCGTGGTCGTCTACAACTCGTTCCTGCCGCAGCTGGCCGGCCCGGACGACCGCGACAAGATCTCCAGCCGGGGCTGGGCCGCCGGCTACCTCGGCGGCGGCGTGCTGCTGCTGCTCAACCTGATCGCGGTGATGTCGCTGTCGGAGGAGGGCAACCCGCAGCGCACGCTGGACATCGCCCGCTGGTCGATCGTGTCGGCCGGCCTGTGGTGGGCGGCGTTCACCGTGGTGCCGCTGCTGTGGCTGCGCGAACACCCCAGCGTGGAGGCCGCCAGGGCGCGCGGCAACGTGCTCACCGACGGGTTCAAACAGCTCGGGCACACCATCAAGGGGATGCGGGCGTACCCGCTGACGCTGTTCTTCCTCGGCGCCTACCTGATCTACAACGACGGCATCCAGACGGTGATCGCGCTGGCCAGCCAGTTCGGCACCGAGGAGCTGAAACTGGAACAGGGCACGCTGATCCTGACGATCCTGATCGTGCAGTTCCTGGCGTTCGGCGGGGCGCTGCTGCTCGGCGCGCTGGCCAACAAGATCGGCGCCCGCAAGACCATCCTGCTGGCCCTGGCGCTGTGGCTCGGCGTGGTCACCGCCGCCTACTGGCTGCCGGAGGGGGAACCGCTGCCGTTCATGCTGCTCGGCGCGGGCATCGGCCTGGTCATGGGCGGCAGCCAGGCGCTGTCGCGCAGCCTGTTCTCGCAGCTGATCCCGCAGGGCAAGGAAGGCGAGTACTACGGCTTCTACGAGATCAGCGACAAGGGCACCAGCTGGCTCGGCCCGCTGTTCTTCGGCCTGATCTTCCAGGTCACCAACAGCTACCGGACCGGCATCATCTCGCTGATGGTCTTCTTCCTGGTCGGCGGGGTGCTGCTGGCCTTCGTCCCGCTACGGCGCGCCATCCTCGCCGTCGGCAACACACCGCCGAAGCTGATCTAGTGGACATCACGATCGACCCCGGCTCGGCGGTCCCACCGTACGAACAGGTCCGGTTGCGCATCGCCGAGCTCGCCGCCGGCGGCGAGCTGGTCGCCGGCACCAAGCTGCCGCCGGTGCGGCAGCTGGCCACCGACCTGCGGCTGGCGGTCAACACCGTCGCCCGCGCCTACCGCGAGCTGGAACAGGCCGGCCTGGTGGAGACGCGTGGCCGGGCCGGCACGGTGATCACCTCACGCGCGGCAGGCACGTCACGGCAGGCACAACAGGCCGCGATGACGTACGCCGAACGCACCCGCGCCCTGGGTATCCCCGCGGAGACGGCTCTGGCCCTGGTGAAGGCGGCCCTGGAGGACCGGTGCTGAGCCTGCGCCCGGCCGGGCCCGGTGACGCCGCGGCGGTCGCGGCGCTGCACGCGGACAGCTGGCGGCGGCACTACCGGGGCGCCTACCGCGACGCGTTCCTCGACGGTGACGTGCTCGCCGACCGGCTCGCGGTGTGGAGCGCCCGGCTCGCCGACCCGGACGGCACCCGCACCGTGCTCGCCGAGGACACCGGCGGCCTGGCCGGTTTCGTGCACGTGGTGCTGGACCACGACCCGCGCTGGGGCAGCCTGGTCGACAACCTGCACGTCGCCCACGACCGGCAGCGCGGCGGCATCGGCCGCACCCTGCTGGCCCGCGCCGGCGCCGAGATCGGCGCGGGCAGACCGGTCTACCTGTGGGTGCTGGAGCAGAACGAGCGGGCGCGGCGGTTCTACGCGGCGCTCGGCGGCAGCTGCGCGGGCCGCGACGTGGTCGCCAGCCAGCCCGCGGACCGGCTCGTCGGCACCCCGGTGAAGCTGCGGATCGCCTGGCCCGACGCCGCCGCCCTGCAGCCGGCCGGATGACCCGGCGGGCCGGTGCGCTGCTGGCCGTGGCGGTGCTGCTGGCCGCCGCCGGGGTGGTGGCCGGCGTGCGCTGGTGGCACTACCGGGCGCCCTACGGGCCGGAGGCGCTGAACGCCACCGCCACCCTGCGGCTCGACACGCCGGCGGCCGGCACCGGCGAGCAGACCCTGCACGGGCAGGTCGCCTGGGACCGGCCGCCCGCACCGCACCGCGGCGCCTTCTGGATCGTGGTGCTGGACAAGCGCAGCCAGCTCAAGCCCGGCTTCCTCACCGCCTCCTCGGCGCGGCCCGGCGCGGTGAGCACCGGCTCGGACGACTCCCTGGACGAGGCGCAGGAGCGCTACCCGTGGCTGCGCGGCGCCGGCACCCGGGAGATCGACGGCACGTTCTGGAGCACCGGCAGCGCCGTCCACGTGGCCTCGGTTCAGGCGTCCCCGGTGACCTTCGAGAGCACCCTGCCGCCGGCGAGCCCGGCAGCGCCGCCCGGGCACCAGGTCGCCACCGCCCCGGCGGCGGTGGCCGATCTGATGGTCGCCCTGATCAGCGTCGGCCCCAGCGGGCAGGTCTACTGGGCGCAGCGGCTGCTGCACTGACGCATACCTGTTCTGATCTTGGCGTGGGGCGCGGAGGATGTGGTCATCGATCTGGGAGGTCGCGGTGGCCAAGCTCGAGCGGGAACGGTACGAGGCGGAGCTGGAACGGCTCCAGCTGGAACTGGTCAAGGTGCAGGAGTGGGTGAAGTCGACCGGCGCGCGGGTGGTGGTCCTGTTCGAGGGGCGGGACGCGGCCGGCAAGGGCGGCACGATCAAACGGGTGACCGAGTTCCTCAACCCCCGGGTGGCGCGCATCGTGGCGTTGCCGGCGCCGACCGAGCGGCAGCGCACCCGGTGGTACTTCCAGCGCTACGTGGAGCATCTGCCCGCCGCCGGGGAGATCGTGCTGTTCGACCGCAGCTGGTACAACCGGGCCGGGGTGGAACGGGTGATGAACTTCTGCACCGAGACGGAGTATTTGCGGTTCCTGCACCAGTGCCCGATCTTCGAGCGGCTGCTCGTGGAGGACGGGATCCTGCTGCGCAAATACTGGTTCTCGGTCAGCGACCACGAGCAGGAGCGCCGGTTCCGGGCCCGGCTGAAGGATCCGATGCGCCGGTGGAAACTCTCGCCGATGGACGTCGAGTCGATCAGCCGGTGGGAGGACTACTCGCGGGCCAAGGACCAGATGTTCCTGCACACCGACATCGGCGAGGCGCCGTGGTATGTGGTGGACGCCGAGGACAAGCGGCGGGCCCGGATCAACATGATCGCCCACCTGCTGGCGAGCCTCCCGTACACCGAGGTGGAACAGCCGCGGATCAAGCTGCCGAAACGGCCGGAGAGCACCGGCTATCAGCGCACCCCGCGCGAGATGCAGACGGAGGTGCCGGACCACGCCGGCCGGCTTCAGTGAGCCGGCCGGCTGGTCATGGCGGGCCGACGTGGCCCAGCTTGTCCGGATTGACGATCCCCTGGATCGTCTGGATCCGGCCGTCGGCCACGTCGAGGGCCAGCACGCTGAGCACGGCGCCGCCGGCGGCGTGCAGCACCGCGCCGGGCCGGCCGTTGACCCAGGCGGGGCGCAGCCGGACGCCCTCCTCGGCGATGCGGCGGAACAGGCCGATCAGGAAACCGGCGACCTGCTCGCGGCCGGCCAGCGGCGTCGCCAGCGCCGGGGCCTTCCCGCCGCCGTCGCCGTAGGTGACCACGTCCGGCGCCAGCGTGGCCAGCAGCGCGT
>NZ_JBEZZB010000272.1:0-8793 GCF_040638955.1 Actinoplanes sp. NPDC024001 | reverse complement strand
ACCCGCTCGATTTCCTTCTCCCGGCCGATGACCGGGTCGAGCTTGCCCTCCCGGGCGGCCTGGGTCAGGTTGCGCCCGAACTGGTCGAGCACCAGGGAGGTCGCCGGGGTGCCCTCGCCGCCGACCGCGGCGGTGCCGGGAACCGGAGGCTCCTTGCCCGGATAGCCGGAGAGCAGCTGGATCACCTGCTGGCGGACCCGGTTGAGGTCGGCGCCGAGCTTCACCAGCACCTGCGCGGCGACGCCCTCACCCTCGCGGATCAGGCCGAGCAGGATGTGTTCCGTACCGATGTAGTTGTGTCCCAACTGCAACGCCTCGCGCAGGGAGAGCTCGAGCACCTTCTTGGCTCGCGGGGTGAAGGGGATGTGCCCGCTCGGCGCCTGCTGGCCCTGACCGATGATCTCCTCGACCTGCTGCCGCACTCCCTCCAGGGAGATGCCCAGGCTCTCCAGAGCCTTGGCCGCGACGCCTTCACCCTCGTGGATCAGGCCGAGGAGCACATGCTCGGTCCCGATGTAGTTGTGGTTGAGCATCCGGGCCTCTTCCTGGGCCAGGACGACAACTCGCCGTGCTCGGTCGGTGAACCTCTCGAACATGCCCATCACGTCCTCGAGCGGGCACCCACGTCACCCGCTGGACGGACGGCATCTCTCGGCGCTGAGTCGGAGACTCTTGGCCACGGAGCATGGTTGACGTGGGCAGCCACTCGTGGCACGGGCGCGCGCTCCACCCACCAGCATGTTAACCCAGTCACACGAACCCCGGCGTGATCAGTGGTCACGGCTGGTGGCAAGCTTTTCGTTCGTGGAAGCACTCCGGTTGATCCTTCTGTTCATCCATCTGGTCGGGTTCGCGCTGCTGCTGGGCGGAGCGATCACCCAGTTCCTGTCCGGGCGCTACCGGATCAACCCGGCGGTGCTGTGGGGCGCGGTGATCCAGCTGGTCTCCGGCATCGGCCTGTCGGCTCCGCTGCGCGGCGGGGGCGACGACGAGCCCGATCCGATCAAGCTCGGCGTCAAGCTGCTCTTCGCCGTGATGATCTTCATCATGGTGTTCATCCCGCGGAAGCGGGAGTCGGTCAACAAGGGCCACTTCATCGGCATCATCGCGCTGACGCTGGTCAACGCCGCGGTGGCCGTCTTCTGGCACTGAGCCGGACCGCGGTCACCAACCGCCAACTCGGGCACGGCTGCGGCCAGCGGCCACCGGTCGCGTCGGCGTACGCTCGATCAGCCGCTGGTGGTCGGCGGCGGCGCGATCATGCCCAGTAGGATTTCTCGCCGCACCACCGCAACCGATGGGAACCGAGGAGCACGATGCCGCTCACTCCAGCCGACATTCACAATGTCGCCTTCAAGAAGCCTCCGATTGGCAAGCGTGGCTATGACGAGGAAGAGGTCGACGCGTTCCTGGACGAGGTCGAGCAGGAGCTGATCCGACTGCTCGAGGAGAACGGCGCCCTGCGTGAGCAGGCCCAGCGCGGTGGGGGCGGCGGCAGCGCGGCCTCGACGATGGTGCTCAACAACGAGTTCGCCGACCTGGCCGCGCAGCTGGAGCGCCTCCAGGAGGCCCGTGCCCGCGCCGAGCAGAACGCGCGCAGCGTGCAGGCCCAGCTGGAGCGCGCCCGCAGCGCCGCCCCGGCCGGCCCGGCCCCGTCCGGCGGTGACGACGACCGCAACTCCCGGGTGCTGATGATGGCGCAGCGCACCGCCGACGAGCACATGCGCGACGCCCAGCGCGAGTCCGAGACGCTGATCACCAACGCTCAGGCCAAGGCCGAGCAGCTCGTCAGCGAGGCGCAGCTGAAGGCCAGCACGATCGAGTCCGACGCCCGGCGCAACCACACCGAGGCGATGGACAGCCTGGTGGAGAAGCGGTCCGCCCTGCTCGACGAGATCGACCGCCTGGGCCAGCTGGCCTCCAGCTACCAGGAGGCGCTGACCAACCACGTCACCCAGCAGCTGATGGACCTGACGAGCAACCCGGACGCGCCGTAAGCCCTTAGGCCGAACAACCGCCCGCCATCGACATCGGTGGCGGGCGGTTGCTGCACACAGGGGAGACCGATGTCGGAGTCCAGGTGGCGGCTGGTGGTGCTCGGGCTGTGCACCGCGCTGGCCGTGCCGCTTTCGCTGTACTTCATGTGGATCCTGAACTGGGTCTTTCCGGCCCGCAACGGCTATCCCGTCTGCGACCCCGAGCACCAGCCCTGGTGCGAGTACGACCCCACAGTGACCGTGCGCTGGTACGCCGGGGTCGCCTGCGGGGTCGTCGCCCTGCTCTGTCTCGTCGTCGCCTACGCGCTGCCCAAGCGGTTCCGGTTCTGGTGGGCGTGGGCCTTCACCCCGCTCGTGCTGCTGCCCGTCGGCGTCGGCTTCCTGGGCTCGCTCTACTGACCGGTCAGGGCCGCATCTCGTAGGCGCCGACCAGCCCCAGCACCTGCTCCCAGACGCGGCCGGTGCGGGCCTCGTCGGTCACCGGCCGGCGCACCTGGGACAGCGCCCACGCCGCCTGCTCCTCGGTGGTCGCCGACTTGCCGTGCAGCTCGGTGGCGTAACCGGAGAAGTCCCGGACCAGGATCGCGAAGATCTCGTCGAGCAGGTCGCCGTCGAGGCCGGTCAGCCCGGCCTGTTCGAGGATCAGCTGACCGTAGACGACCAGTGCGAACAGCTGGCCGAGGGAGAGCAGAAAGTCCAGGTCGGCCTGCTGCGTCTCATCCGGCGCGTGCTTGAGCAGCAGGTCGCAGAGCCCGTCGGCCTGTTCGCGGAAGCGGGCCACGTTGGGTACGGCGGCGTGCGCGTCGTACGCGATCCGCCAGTCGTGGAACTGGATCTGGCCGAGGCCGCGGGCCGGGCCCTGCCGGAACAGGAACTCGTCGTCGCACGCGTCGTGCCGGGTCGGCACCGGCGGGAGCTCCAACGGCCGGAACAGGTAGTTCGGCATGAACTTGAGGATCAGCGCCAGGTTGACGTGCACCGTGCCCTCGAGTTTCGGCAGGCCCCGGATGTCCTTGGCGGCCTTGTCGAAATAGGTGTCCGCCTCGAAGCCCTTGGCCGCGATCACGTCCCAGAGCAGGTCGATGACCTTCTCGCCCTCGGTGGTGACCTTCATCTTGGTCATCGGGTTGAACAGCAGGTAGCGGCGGTCGTCCGGCCCGGCCGAGCGGAAGTAGTCCACCGCACGGTCGGCGAACAGCTTCATCGCGACCAGCCGGGCGTACGCGTCGGTCAGCTCCCGCCGCACGTGCGGGAAGGCGGTGACCGGCTTGCCGTACAGGATCCGCTGGTGTGCGTGGGTGACCGCCTCGTAGGTGGCGTGCTCGCAGATGCCGATCGCGGCCGTGCACAGGTTGAACTTGCCGACGTTGACGGTGTTCAGCGCGGCGTCGAAGGCGGCCTTGCCGGTGTGCAGGACGTCCTGCTCCCGGACCGGGTAGTCGGTCAGGCGGAACTCGCTGACGAACATCTGCGAGTTCACCACGTTCTTGACCAGCTGATACGACGGGTGCCGGCTGTCGGCGGCGAAGAACACGTAGCCGTCCGGGCCCTCGACGTCGGCGCGGCGGCCGAAAACCGAGACCAGCCCGGCGACGTTGCCGTTGCCGATGTAGTACTTGCCGCCGTTGGCGGTGAATCCGCCGTCGCCGGTGGGCGTGAGGATCATGTCGGTGGCGTAGATGTCGGCGCCGTGCGAGCGCTCGGACAGGCCGAACGCCATCACGTGCCCGTAGTCGAGCAGCCGGGCGGCGTGCGCGCGGGCCTCGGCGTTGCCGCTCTGCCAGACCGGTCCCAGGCCGAGGACGGTGACCTGCCAGGTGTACCAGTAGTTCAGCCCGTAGAAGCCGAGGATCTCGCTGAGCGCCACGTTGCGGGCGGTGTCCCACCGCTTGTCCGGGTCGTCGCCACCCTCGGCGGCCGGGGTCAGGAAGGTCGCGAACAGGCCCTCCTTCGCGGCGAACTCGAGGAAGTCGGCGTACCACGCCCGGTCGATGTAGGTGTCGAGCAGCGCCTTCTTGCCGCGCTCCTCGAAGAAGTCGATGGTGGCGCGCAGCAGGCGGCGCGACTCCGGGTCCAGGTGGACCGGGTCGTAGGTGTGCGGGTTGAAGAGCAAGAGAGGTCCTTTCAGAGTTCGCGAAGGGTCACCAGGACGTCGTCGAGCCAGTCGAGCAGCATCCGCTCGTAGGCGATGCCGCCGCGCAGGACGACGAGCTGCAACCGCTGCCCGGTGTCGAGGTCGGCGCCGGCGGGGAAGTCACGCTGCTCGCCGTGCCGGTATCGGTCCAGAACAGCCTCGTGGGTCTTGCGGTAGCGCTCGACCTCGGCGATCAGCGCGGCCCGCCCGGCGGCGTCGTCGAACGCCGCTCCGCGGATCTTCACGGCCAGCTCGTGCCGGACCGCCTCCGGCTGCACCGGGTCGCGCAGCCAGGTGATCAGCTCGGCCCGGCCGGCCTCGGCCACCGAGTAGGCGCGCTTGTCGGGCCGCCCGTCCTGTCCGATCTCCTGAGCGGTCACCCATCCGTCGGATTCCATCCGTTTGAGGACGCGGTAGATCTGCTGGTGCGTCGCCGTCCAGAACCGGCCGATGGACCGGTCGAAGCGGCGGGCCAGCTCATATCCGGATCCGGGCTGCTCCAGCAGGGAGACGAGGATCGCGTGCTCCAGAGCCATGATCGCCATCATGCTATGCAACGAGTTGCATAGCAACCGGAAGCCTGAATCGTTGCTGGCCCGCTTTTCCTCTCCCTCGGTAGCATGCCGTTGTGAGTGGCGCGGCGGTTCCGGACGACATGGCCGATCGAGCGGCCGCCCTGGATGAGCGGGAGCGGCGTCTGCTCGACCGGGAGCGTGCCGCCGACCAGCGGGATCAGCGCGCCGACCAGCGGGATCGCCTGGCTGACCAGCGGGACCAGGCCGCCGACGCCCGGGAGGCGGCCGCCAACGAGCGGGAGCGCCTGCTCGACGACGAGGCGCTGGAGCAGGCGTCGCGCCAGATCGATCCGATGGCCCGCTTCCAGGGCTCCATCGCGCGGGCATCGGAGAAGACCACGCGCAGCAACGAGTTGCTGGAGCGGTCCCGGGAGACCGTGCAGCGCGGCGTCGAGCGCATCAACCGGCTGCGGAGCGACACCGCCGACGAGTAGCACACACCCTTTGTCCGATATGACACGATACGGTGATGTCGCTCTCCCGCCGGGCCGTCCTCGGAGCCGGTGCCGCCGCCCTGACCGGCGCCGCTTTCCGGCCGCCCTCGGCCACCGTCGACTGGCCGGCCCTGGCCGCCTCGCTGGACGGCACGGTCGAGCTGCCCGGCAGCGCCGGCTACGACGCGGCGCGGCAGCTGATCGACCCCCGGTTCGACCGCGTCCACCCGCCCGCGGTGGTCCGCTGCGCGTCCGCGGCTGACGCCGCCGAGGTGGTCCGGTTCGCCCGCCGGTCGCGCATCGCGGTGGTCACCCGGGGCGGTGGTCATTCGTACGTGGGCGCGTCCACCGCCGCCACCGGTGTGGTGCTCGACCTGCGCCGGCTCGACGAGGTGCGCCACGACCGGTCGAGTGGTAGCGCGGAGATCGGCGGTGGCGCCCGGCTCATCGACGTCTACCGCCGGCTCGGCGCGGCGGGCGTCTCGATCCCCTCCGGCTCCTGCGGTTCGGTCGGCATCGGCGGGATCACCCTCGGCGGTGGCATCGGGATGGCCGCCTCCGCGTACGGGCTGACCTGCGACGCCGTCCTCGCGGCGGAGGTGGTCGGCGCCGACGGCCGGCACCGCACCGTGGACGCGAAGCGGGAACCGGACCTGTTCTGGGCGCTGCGCGGAGGCGGCGGCGGACAGTTCGGGGTGGTGACCCGCTGGCGGATGCGCACCCACCCGGCCGGGACCGTCGGCACGTTCGAGCTGCACTATCCGTGGACGGACGCGGCCCGGGTGGCGGGCGGGTGGCAGAACCGGCTGCTCACGGCGCCGGACGAGACCTGGTCGTCGTGTCAGTTCGCCTCGGATCGGCGCGGTCGTCTCTCCGTACGCGTCTCGGGTGTCGTCCTGGAGGGTGACCCGGCCGCCGAGGCCGCGGAGATCGCCCGCGCCGTCGGGCGCGAGCCCGCGCGCGCCCACCTGGACCGGCGTGCGCACCTGGAGGTCGTGCACGACAAATCCGGGTGTGCCGAGGCGGGGGAGTGCGCCGGGCGCGGCACCGAGCTCGCGGGCAGCGAGATCTTCCGGGAGGTGCTGCCGGCGCCGGGGATCGCCGCGCTGCTCGCCGTGGTCGAGCGGCGGGCCCAGCAGCGGCGGCCCGGCTCGGCGAAACTCAAGCGGCTGACCGGCGCCGTGGGGCGGGTCGCGCCGGAGGAGACCGCGTTCCCGTGGCGCGGGGCGCACACGATGCTGCAGTGGCTCGTCGGTCTGCCGGCCGGCGACACGGCCGGCGTCCCGGACGGGCAGGCTTGGATCGAATCCGGTCATCAGGCCATGCGCCACTGGTCCGTGGGCCGGTACGTGAACTATCTGGAGCCCAGCCCGGCGGTGCTGCCGCGGTACTACGGGCCGAACTTCGCCCGGCTCCGCTGGATCCGCACGGCGGCCGATCCGCAGGGGCTGTTCCGCTCGCCGTACGCTCTCTGACGTGCAGCCCGTATTGATCGCCGGACCGGTCTCCTGGAACCTTCTCGTCCACGTCGGCGAGTTGCCGCCGGCGCAACCGCACACGGTGTTCGCCGACTGGCATCACGAGGCGATCGGCGGCACCTCCGCGGGTAAGGCGCTCAACCTGGCCCGGCTCGGCGTGCCGGTCACGCTGGCGACCGTGCTCGGCGACGACGAGGCCGGGCGGCGGATCATTTCCGGTCTCGCCGGCGCCGGCATCGAGCTGCTGACCGCGGCCAGCAGCAACGGCACCGAGCGGCACACCAACCTGATGGACGCGCACGGCCGGCGTCTGTCCATCTATCTGACCCTGCCGGTCGCGGCCGGGCCCGTCGCCGTCCCGGACGAGACCATGGCCGCGGCCGCGGTGGTCGTCGCCGACCTCGCCGACCACAGCCGCCCGGTGCTGCGCGCCGCCCGCGCGGCCGGCAAGGAGATCTGGTGCGACCTGCACGACTATGACGGGCGCAGCGAGTTCCACCGCGAGTTCGTGGAGGCGGCGGACTGCGTGTTCCTCAGCTCGGAACGCCTGCCCGACCCGGGGGCGTTCCTGCGCGACCGGATCGCCGCGGGTGCCCGGCTGGCGGTCTGCACGTCCGGCGCGGACGGCGCGATCGCCCTGCAGCGCGGCGGCGAGCTCGTCCGGGTCGCGGCCGAACCGGTCGCCGAGGTGATCGACACCAACGGCGCCGGCGACGCCTTCTTCGCCGGCTTCCTCGCCGCCCACCTGCGCGGCGAGGAGCTGCCGGAATGCCTGCGCCAGGCCGCCCGCGCGGGCGCGGCGGCGGTGCGGTCACGGGAGCTCGCCGCAGCGGACCTCAGCCCGGAACTGGTCGCCGCTCGTCCCTGACCGCCGGCCGGGTTCGCGGTCGCCGGCCGGCACGGGTGCGCTGGGTCAGCACGACGCAGGCCAGCACCACCACCGCGGCCCCGATCGCCGCCGGGGTGATCGTCTCGCCGAGGAGCAGGGCCGACCAGAGCAGGGTCAGCACCGGCTGAGCCAGCTGGACCTGGCCGATTCGGGCCACGCCGCCGCGCGCCAGCCCGGCGTACCAGGCGAAGAAGGCCAGGAACATGGAGATCGCGGTGAGATAGCCGAACGCCGCCCAGGCGGCGGCGCCGCCGTGCGGCGGATGCGAGACGGCCGCGACCAACGTGACCGGCACGGTGGCCGGCAGGGCCACCAGCAAGGCCCAGCAGATGGTACGGGCGCCGCCCAGCTCCCGGGCCAGCGCGCCACCCTCGGCGTACCCGAGTCCGCACAGCACCACCGCCGCGAGCAGGTACAGGTCACCGACCGACAGGGCGCCCCGCACCGTGCCGCCGGCGACCAGGAACGTGAGCACCGCGACGATCCCGCCGCCGCTCGCCACCCAGAACAGGAGCGGCGGCCGCTCGCCGGCCCGCAGCACCGCGAAGACGGCCGTCATCGCGGGCAGCACGGTGACCACCACCGCGCCGTGCGACGAGGTCTGCGTGGTCAGCGCCAGCGAGGTGAACAGCGGAAACCCGACCACGACGCCGAGTGCCACGACCGCCAGCCGCCGCCATTGCCGGGCTGTCGGCCGGGGCGCGCCGGTGAGCCGCAGATATCCCCAGGCGAGCAGGGCGGCGCCGACGGCCCGGCCGAACGCGACGAACCACGGGTCGAGCCCCTGCACGGCGACCCGGGTGAACGGCAACGACAGGCTGAATCCCAGCACGCCCAGCAACCCGAGTGTTATCGCGCCACGGCGAGTAGCGCTACTCTGTTCCCTCATGAATGACGGTAACGCAGGCGATCGCGTTATCCAAGATCTGCGCCGGGCGGTGGCCGGTGCGGAGCCGGGCGCGCGGCTGCCCTCGGTGCGCGAGCTGACCACCCGGCACCAGGCCTCCCCGGTCACCGTCGCCGGGGCGATCCGCCGCCTGGTGGCGGAAGGCCTGGTGGAGACCCGATCCGGCCGGGGCACCTTCGTGGCGGCCCGGCCGCCGCGGCACACCGCACCCGACCTGTCCTGGCAGACCGTCGCGCTCGGGCCGCGCCGGGCCGGCGAGGAGGAACTGCAGGCGTTACTGGCGTTACCGCCCGCCGGTGCGATTCCGCTCTCCGGCGGCTACCTCGACGCGGACCTGCAACCGGCCGCCGCCCTCGGCGCCGCGCTGGCCCGGGCCGCC
>NZ_JBEZZB010000271.1:0-8802 GCF_040638955.1 Actinoplanes sp. NPDC024001 | reverse complement strand
CGGCGGTGCGCCGCCGCGTAGGCCCGGGCGTCCTGGTCGCCGACGCGCCGCGCGGCCCGGTGCAGCGCGGCCCAGGGCAGGTGCGGGCCGGGCCGGGCCGAGCCGTCGGCGTGGTTCAGGTGCCAGGGCCCGCCCAGGTGCATCCGGTGCGGGAACGACACCGTCTGCCAGAGCGGCCCGGCGGGCAGGTCACCCGCGGCGCCGTCGGTGGCGTACGCCAGGACGTCCAGCGCCTCGAGCAGCCGGCACGCGCCGTTCCACCAGTACCCGTACCCCTCGTCGATCGCTCCGTCGGCGGGCAGCGCGGCCGCGTACCGATCCAGGCCCTCGACCGTCAGGTCGACCAGGACCCGGCGGCGGGCCGCATCGGTCTCCAGCTGCAGCGCCGCGACCAGGACGTTGCCCTGGATCCACGGGCTCCAGTTGTGCACGTCGCCGTCGCGGCCCAGCCAGTGCCAGTCACGGCGGGTGAGGAACGGGGTCAGGACGCGGCGGTTCACCTCGTGGCGGATGCGGGCCCGCAGGCCGGGCACCCGCTCGTCGAGCTGCGCGTCGAGCAGGTGGTCGATCCAGCCGAGCTGGGCGGCCACCTCGCCGGCGCCGAGGTCGAGGTAGGGCTCGGTGACGGTGGGTACGACCGCACCGTGCCGGGCGAACGTGTCGTCGTGCGCCGGCCAGCACCAGCTGCTCTGCTCGCAGAGCAGCGTCGCCCCGTCGGCCACCTCGTCGATCCAGTCCGTGGCGAGGGTGGCGGCGGCCAGCACCGCGGCTCGGCTGAGGCGTTGCTGCCGGGCGAAGACGACCTGCTCGTAGGCGTCGCGGTCGCCGTCGCGGAAGTAGCGCGCGTAGCCGCCGGCGAGCGGCACCGGCCACGGCGTGGCGAGCTCGGCTCCGGCGCGTTCGCGCAGGCCACGCAGGGTCGCCGGGTCCACCGTGCCCCAGACCTGACGGTCGTCGGCGGGCGGCACGGGCAGGCAGTCCCCGGCCGGGCGCAGGAGGGAACCAGCTGACACACGACCTCCTCCCCCAGGTGATCGATTCTGATCGTATTAGATCGTTCGATCGCCGCCCACACAAGCGCCAGCTGCCTGCCAGAACCGCGAATACCCAGGTCAATGACAAGTATTGCGGCTGATCGAACGAGTTCGAATGTGGCATTGACATGATTGATTGTGAGCGTTTAACGTTCCCGAAACCGGAGCCGTTCACCACCCCTCGGAGCGTGACGCGTGCCCGAAAACTCCCTGTCGAGCCGCGCGGACTGGCTGCGGCTCGCCGACCGGATCCTCACCGCCGCGCGACGTCACGCCTCACCCGGCCACGCCCGGATCACCCCGCCCGGCCCGCCCGGCGGCTACGGCCGCGACGTCGACGGCCTGGAGGGTTTCGCCCGCACGTTCCTGCTCGCCGGGTTCCGCCTGGCCGGTTCCCCCACGGACGAGACCGGCCTCGCCGAGTGGTACGCGAGCGGCATCGCCACCGGCACCGACCCGAGCGCGCCGGACCGCTGGGTGCGCCTCGACGAGCACCCGCAGGCCAAGGTGGAGGCCGCCTCGCTCGCCCTGATCCTGGACCTGACCCGCCCCTGGATCTGGGACCGGCTAACCCCGGACGTGCGGGAACGCGTGATCGACTACCTCAGTCCCGCGGTCGGCGACGAGACCTATCCGCGGATCAACTGGGTCTGGTTCCGCCTGGTCGTGCAGACCTTCCTGCGCTCGGTCGGCGGCCCGCACTCGCTCAGCGAGATGGCCGAGGACCTGGCCACCCACGACACGTTCCGGCGCGAGGACGGCTGGATGTCCGACGGCCCGGAGCGGGCCTACGACCACTACACCGGCTGGGCGCTGCATCTCTACCCCACGCTGTGGGCGCGGATGGCCGGCGCCGCCGACCTGGCCGCCGGCCGCCGCGAGCGCGACGTCGCCGACCTCGACCGGTTCCTGCGGGACGCGGTGGCGCTGGTCGGCGCGGACGGCTCCCCGCTGATCCAGGGCCGCAGCCTGATCTACCGGTTCGCGGCGGCGGCGCCGTTCTGGATCGGCGCGCTCGCCGGGGTGCCGTCGCTGTCGCCGGGCCTGCTGCGGCACGCCGCCACCCGGGTGGTCGGGCACTTCACCGAGCACGGCGCCCCCGGCGACGACGGCCTGCTCACCCTCGGCTGGCACCACCGGTGGCCACGGCTCGCCCAGTCGTACTCGGGGCCCGGCTCGCCGTACTGGGCGAGCAAGGGCCTGCTCGGCATCGCGCTGCCGGCCGGCCATCCGGTCTGGACCGCGCCGGCCGAACCCCTGCCGGTCGAGGCCGGCGACACGCTGCGCGCGATGCGCGCTCCCGGTTGGATCCTTTCCGGTACGCGGGCGGACGGCGTCGTCCGGGTCGTCAACCACGGCACCGACCACGCCACCGAGGGCGCCACCGGTGCCGACTCCCCGCTCTACGCCCGTCTCGGCTACTCCACCGCGACCGCTCCCACGCTCGACGAGCCCGCCTGGAGCACCCCGTCGGACATGGCCGTGACCCTGGTGGACGCCACTGGACGGGCTACCCACCGCACCGGGATGCGGGCGCTGTGCACCAGGATCGACCAGGACGGCGACGTTCCGGTCGGGGTGGCCGCCTCCACCTGGCCGGCCCGCTGGGTCGTACCCCGGCCCGGCCAGCCGGACCACGGCAACGGCCGCGCCGGCGTGTCGGAGCCGGCCGGTCATCTCACGGTCGTCTCCCTGGTGCGCGGCCCGTGGGAGGTCCGACTCGCCCGCGTCGACCGTCTGACCGCCGGCCTCGACCCGGACGGGCTCCGGCTCCGGATCACCGGGTGGGCCGTGACCGGCGACCGTCTCACCACCCGCCTGAGCCCGGCCGGCGACGCGCACGAGGCAACCGCGGGTCTCGCCACCCACGAGAACGCCGGCCCGCTCGGCACCCCGACCCGGGTTCCGTGGCTCGACTACCCGGTGCGGCCGGGCGCCTGGACAGCCGTGCTGGCCGAACTGTCCGGCCGGCCGGCGGTGTCCTCGTGCCGGGTCGCGCTCGACGGGCCGGATGCGCAGGTCACCTGGCCGGACGGGGTGCGCACGCGCCATCACCTATCGAAGGAGTGAGGATGAAACGCTCGATCGCGGCCGCCACGGCGCTCCTGGTGTTCCTGGCCGGCTGCAGTGACGGGGACTCCGGCGACGATTCCGGACCGGCCACCCTGACCCTCGCCGGCTGGAGCCTGGCCACCACACCGGAGTTCCAGACCCTGGCCGACGGCTTCCGCTCGGTGAACCCGGACGTGACCGTCGAGGTCAAGGAGTACGACGCCACCAACTACGACACCCAGATGATCGCCGACCTGGCCGCCGGCAAGGCCCCCGACATCTACGTGCAGAAGAACCTGAAGAACTTCTACACCTACCAGAACGGCAAGCAGCTGCTCGACGTCTCGGACGTGGCGGGCAAGCTGGGCGGCACGGTGGGCGGCCTGCAGACCTACCAGGTGGACGGGAAGACGTGGGCGATCCCGTACCGGCAGGACTCCTGGGTGCTGTATTACAACAAGGCGCTGTTCGACAAGGCCGGGGTCGCGGCGCCGGACGGGTCGTGGACCTGGGACGACTACGCCGCCACGGCCAAGGAGCTGACCACCAAGCTGAAGGCCGCCGGGTCCAAGGCGCTCGGCGCCTACCAGCACGTGTGGCAGTCCACCGCGCAGGGCTTCGCGCTGGCCCAGACCAGCGGGGCCGATCTGCAGAGCGGCGACTTCGGTTACCTCAAGCCCTATTACGAGCGGTCGCTCGACCTGCAGAACGCCGGCGCCCAGGTGAAGTTCGGCGACGCGACCACGAACAGCCTCACCTATCAGGCCCAGTTCGGGAAACAGCAGGCGGCCATGATGGTGATGGGCACCTGGTACATGGCGACGCTGCGCAGCCAGCAGGCGAAGGGCGACGCCGACAAGTTCGAGTGGGGCATCGCTCCGGCGCCGCAGCAGAGCGCGGCGACCGCCGGCAGGTCGGCCACCCCGGTGACCTTCGCCGACCCGACCGGCCTCGGCGTCAACCCGAAGATCGACGAGGGCAAGGTCGAGGCGGCCAAGCAGTTCCTGGCGTACGCCGCCGGGCCGGAGGGCGCCAAGGCGCTCGCCGCGATCGCGATCACCCCGGCTGACACGGCGGCGGTCAAGGAGAGCTTCTTCACCGTCTCCGGCATCCCCACCGACGAGCTGTCGAAGTTCACCTTCGCCACGCACGACACCAAGCCGGAGAACCCGGTGTCGAAATACACCGCGCCGCTGCAGAACATCCTCAACGACCTGCACAGCGCCGTGCTGTCGGGCAGCAAACCGGTCGACGCGGCCATCACCGAGGCGCAGGAACGCGCCAAGAACGAGGTCCTGAGCAAGTGAGCCCGGTGGGCCCGGCGCGCGGCGCCGGGCCCGCGAACGACAGGAGCCCCCGATGAGAACGCGCACCATCGCGGTGGGATGGAGCTTCCTGCTGCCGAACTTCGCCGGCTTCGCGGTCCTCACCCTGGTGCCGGTCGTGCTGCTCTTCTACTACGCCTTCACCGAGTGGAACATCTTCGGCGGCAGCACCTGGAGCGGCCTGGCCAACTTCCGGCAGATGTGGGACGACGCCAGCTTCTGGACCGCGCTGCGCAACACCTTCTACTACACGGCCTTCCACATCCCGCTGACGCTGACCGTGTCGCTGAGCCTGGCCCTGCTGCTCAACCGCAAACTGCGGGCGGTGGCGTTCTTCCGGACGGTGGCGTTCTTCCCGTACATCACCTCGATCGTGGCCATCGCGCAGATCTGGAACATGCTGTTCAGCCCGAGCTACGGGCCGGTCAACGAGTTGCTGCGGGCGATCGGCGTCGACAACCCGCCGGGCTGGACCACCTCGGCGGACTGGTCGATGCCCGCGGTGATCCTGGTCGGCACCTGGCGCGAGATGGGGTACTACATGCTGCTCTTCCTGGCCGGGTTGCAGACCATCCCGGCCCAGCTCTACGAGGCCGCCACCGTCGACGGCGCGAGCGCCTGGCAACGGTTCCGCGCGGTCACCCTGCCCGGGCTGCGGCCGACCACCTTCTTCATCACGGTGCTGCTGACCATCGGCAGCTTCAAGGTCTTCGACCTGATCCTGGTGATGACCGACGGCGGGCCGGGCCAGTCGACCCTGGTCCTGTCGCAGTACATCTACCAGAAGGGCTTCGAGGAGAACCAGTACGGCTACGCGTCGGCGCTGTCCATCGTGCTGTTCGCGATCTGCTTCCTGGTGACGATCGTGCAATTCGTGATCAACAAGCGCAGGAGCTCGTGATGACCACGATGTTGCGGCCCGCCCCGCCGGGCGCGATTCCCGAACCCGGCCTGGCGAAGAAGCCCGGCCGGCGTACCCGGCGGGTCCTGGGCTATCTGGCCCTCGGCGCCGCGGCGGTGGCCGTGCTGCTGCCGTTCTACTGGATGATCATGTCGTCGCTGAAGACGAACAACGACGTCTTCACCATCCCGGTCCAGTGGCTGCCGGCCGATCCGGTGTGGAGCAACTACGCCGACATCTGGCGCAAGTCCGAGATGAGCACCTGGCTGGGCAACACCGTGCTGCTCTCCGCGGCGGTCACCCTGCTGCAGGTCTTCACCGGCAGCTTCGCGGCGTACGGGTTCGCCAAGGTCCGCTTCCCCGGCCGGGACGTGCTGTTCCTGGCCTACATCGGCACCCTGGCCGTGCCGTGGCAGTCCTACATGATCCCGCAGTTCATCGTGATGTCCAAGCTGGAGCTCACCGACACTCTCTGGTCGATCATCGCGCTGCAGGCGTTCGGGCCGCTCGGCGTCTTCCTGATGAAGCAGTTCTACGAGACGGTGCCGGACGAGCTGATCGACGCGGCCCGCATCGACGGGATGAGCGAGTACGGCATCTACCGCCGGATCATGCTGCCGCTGTCCGTGCCGGCGCTCGCCAGTCTCACCCTGATCACGCTGGTCACCACCTGGAACGACTACCTGGGCCCGCTGCTCTACCTGCGCAGCCCCGACCTGTGGACGATCCAGCTCGGACTCAAGTCGTTCATCAACCAGTACAACGCCGAGTACGCGCTGATCATGACGGGTTCGGTGCTCTCCGTGCTGCCGATCGTGGTGATCTTCCTGGCCGGGCAGCGGTACTTCGTCGAGGGCATCGCCACGACCGGGCTGAAGGGCTGACGACGATGCGGTTGCGGTTCGAGACTCTCAGCGCCGTCCTCGACACGGCGTACGTCACCCTGATGACCAACCTGCTGCTGGCCGGCGCGTGCCTGCCGCCGCTCGTGGTCCTGCTGACCACCGACCCGGCGCGGTCCTGGCCGCTGCTGGCCCTGCTCGCGCCGATGGGCGGACCCGCGCTCTGCGCGGTGTTCGCCGTGCTCGCGGCCTACACCGACGAGCGCGCCACGACGGTGATCGCCACCTTCACCCGCGCCTGGCGGGTCACCTGGCGGCGCGCCACCGGGGTGACCGCCGCCGCGACCGCGCTGACCGTCGTGCTCGCCGTCGACATCGCGGCGTTCTGGGGCAGGCCGGCGGGAGCGGTCGCGATCCCGGTCCTCGCTGTCGCGATCCTGCTGGTCGCGGTCACCACGCTGCTCACTCTCGCCCTGTTGGCCGAGCACCCCCGGGTACGGCTGGTCGACGCCGCCCGGGCCTGCGCCTACCTGGCGATCCGCCGCTGGCACCTGACCGTGCTGTCGCTGGTGGTGCTCGCCGTGCTCCAGGCGCTGCTGGTCAGCCGGCCGGCGCTCGCCCTCGGCCTGGCCGCCGCGCCGCTGCTCTACGTGGTCTGGGCCAACAGTCGCGTCACTCTGACGAAGGGAACTTCATGACGGGTTTGCCGGGGTTTTCCGCCGCGGAGTCAGCACTGCCGGCTATCGACGTCCGGTCCCGCCCCGCCGCTGTGGCCGCCGCCCTGCGGATCGTGGACGCCAACCTCGCCGAGTTCGGCGACCGCTACCCGGGGGACACCACGGTGCGGGGCAGATACCGGTTGCGGCCGCCCGACGGCGGCAACACCGGGTGGACGACGAGTTTCTGGCCGGGCATGCTGTGGCTCGCCCACGACCTCACCGGGGACGAGCACTACCGGCGGGCGGCCGCGCGGCACGTCGGCAGCTTCACCGACCGGCTCCGGCGGGGCGCCGACCTGGACACGCACGACCTGGGGTTCCTCTACACGCTGGGGTGCGTCGTACCGTACCGCCGCTCCGGCGACCAGCAGGCCTGCCGCAGCGCGCTCGCCGCGGCCGACCACCTGCTGGCTCGCGTGCTCGAACCCGCCGGGATCATCCAGGCGTGGGGCGCGCTGAGCGACCCACGCCAGCGCGGGCGCACCATCATCGACAGCCTGATGAACACGCCGCTGCTGTTCTGGGCGAGCCAGGTCAGCGGCGACGACCGGTACGCCCGCGCGGCGCACCGGCACACCGTCCAGCTGCGCGACCACATCCTGCGGCCGGACGGCACGACGTTCCACACCTTCTACTGGGACCCGGTGAGCGGGGAACCGCTGCGCGGCGAGACCGAGCAGGGCAACCACGACGACTCGTGCTGGGCGCGCGGGCAGGCGTGGGGCATCTACGGGTTCGCGCTCAACCACCGGCACACCGGCGACGAGTCGTTCCTGACCGCCGCGCGCCGCTGCGCCGACCACTTCCTGAGCCGGTTGCCGGCCGACCGGATCGCCTACTGGGACCTGGAGTTCACCGACGGCAGCGCCGAGGAACGCGACAGCTCGGCCGCCGCGATCGCCGTCTGCGGACTGCTCGAACTCGCGGCGCAGTCCGGCGCCGGCGAGTACCGGGACGCCGCCGGCCACATCCTCGACGCGCTGATCAGCGGATACGCGGGTGACGCGGGATCCAGCGCGCTGCTGCTGCACGGCGTCTACGACAAGCCCAAGGGCGTCGGCGTGGACGAGGGCACGCTGTGGGGCGACTACTTCTACCTGGAGGCGCTCACCCGCCTGACGGTCCCCGGCTGGGCACACCCGTGGTGAGCCGGGTCAGCGGTCGCCGGGAACGACCAGGCCGGACTCGTAGGCCAGCACGACCGCCTGGGTGCGGTCGCGCAGGCCCAGCTTGGCGAGGACCCGGCTGACGTGCGACTTGACGGTCTCCTCCCCGACCACCAGCCGGGCGGCGATCTCGGGATTCGACAGGCCTTCGGCGATCAGCCGCAACACCTCGGTCTCCCGGGCGGTGAGGGTGGCGAGCGCCGCGTCCACACCCCGGCGGCGGCCGCGCAGCCGGGAGAACTCGGCGACGAGCCGCCGGGTCACGGTCGGGGCGAGCAGCGCCTCGCCGGCCGCGACGACCCGGACGGCGTCGAAGAGGCGCTCGGCGGTGGCGTCCTTCAGCAGGAAACCGCTGGCGCCCGCGTCGAGTGCCGCGTACACGTGCTCGTCCAGGTCGAACGTGGTCAGGATCAGCACCCGCGGTGGCCGGGCGGCGCCGGCGAGGCGGCGGGTCGCCTCGATGCCGTCCATCCCCGGCATCCGGATGTCCATCAGCACCACGTCCGGGTGCACGTCGTGGCAGATCCGCATGGCCTGCTCGCCGTCGGCCGCGGAGCCGACCACCACGAAGTCGGGCTGGGTGGCCAGCAGCACCTCGAAGGCGGTCCGCACCACCTCCTGATCGTCGACCACGACGATCCGGGTGGCCGTCACGGTGCGCCGCCTTTCGCCGGCAGGACCGCCTCGACGAGGAAACCGGCGCCGGGCGCGGCGCCCGCCGTCACCCGGCCGCCGGCCATGGCCGCCCGCTCCCGCATGCCGG
>NZ_JBEZZB010000270.1:0-8856 GCF_040638955.1 Actinoplanes sp. NPDC024001 | reverse complement strand
GCGGTCCGGCCGCGCAGCGCGGCCGGCAGCCGGTCCAGCATGGCTCGGTCGTGGCCGGCCAGCACCACCGCCGCGACGCTGCGGTCGGCCGCGATCGACGCCAGGTCGGCGGCCGCGTCCAGCGGCAGCCGGCGCAGCGACACCCCGAGCCCGCTCGGCTCGGCCGCGACCGACATCGCGGCGGCCGCCCGGGTGACGAACGGGTCGCGCAGGATGTCGGTGCGGCGGTCACGGACCGCGAACACGATGCGGGTGCCGTCGCCGTGCGCCAGGCGCTGGGCCACCGGGTGCGGCACGTACCCCAGCTCGGCGGCGGCGCGGCGCACCGCCTCGCGGCTCGCCGGCGACGCCGGGCCCCGCCCGGAGAGCACCCGTGACGCCGTCGCGATCGAGACGCCGGCGCGCTGGGCGACCTCGGCGAGCTTGGCGTTGCGCTGCTCGGTGCTCATGGGAGACGAAGATACGGGACTTTGGACCCGGGCTGCCCGGGCCCGGCGGCACAGGTCACCCCGGCCCGGCCGGACGAGGCTGGACGTGCGTCGAGCGCCGGCCCGAGAGGAACCCCACCGTGTCATCAGAACCCGCCATCGACACCGTCCCCGGCACGGCCCCGCTGCTGGCCGCGCGCCGCTTCCTCACCCGCGAGACGGTCGGTGACCACGGCCGGACCGTGCACCAGGCCGGCGGCACGGAGTGGGAGGCGTTCTACCGGGACCGGTGGCGCTTCGACCGGGTGGTCCGCTCCACCCACGGGGTCAACTGCACCGGCTCGTGCTCGTGGAACGTCTTCGTCTCGGACGGGCTGATCACCTGGGAGCACCAGGCCACCGACTATCCGACGACCGGGCCGGACGCGCCCGACTACGAGCCGCGGGGCTGTCCGCGCGGGGCGAGTTTCTCCTGGTACGAGTATTCGCCGTCACGGGTGCGGCACCCGTACCTGCGTGGGGTTCTGGCCGAGATGTTCCGGGAGGCGCGGCAGCGCCTGGGTGACCCGGTGGCCGCGTGGGCGGAGATCGTGGAGACCCCGCTGAAGGCGCTGGCCTACAAGTCGCAGCGCGGCCGCGGCGGGTTCGTCCGGGCCACCTGGGACGAGGCGATCGAGCTGATGGCCGCCGCGCACGTCTACACCACGAAGAAATACGGGCCGGACCGCGTCGTCGGTTTCTCGCCGATCCCGGCGATGTCGATGGCCTCGTTCGCGGCCGGCACCCGCTACCACGCGCTGCTCGGCGGCACGCTGCTCAGCTTCTACGACTGGTACGCCGACCTGCCGATCGCCTCCCCGCAGATCTGGGGCGACCAGACCGACGTGCCCGAGGCCGGCGACTGGTGGAACGCCACCTACCTGATGATGTGGGGCTCGAACATCCCGGTGACCCGCACCCCGGACGCGCACTTCCTGGCCGAGGCCCGCTACAAGGGCACGAAGGTGGTCGCGGTGTCGCCGGACTACGCCGACAACGTGAAGTTCGCCGACGACTGGCTCGCGCCGCACCCGGGAACCGACGGCGCCCTGGCCATGGCGATGGGCCACGTGATCCTGAAGGAGTTCTTCGTCGACCGTCAGGTGCCCTACTTCCAGGACTACGTCCGCGGGTTCACCGACCTGCCGTTCCTGGTCGTGCTGGAGAACGGCAGGGCGGACCGCTTCCTCACCGCTGCCGACCTCGGCGACCCGGACGGCACGCACAAGACCGTGCTGATCGACGAGCGCACCGGCGAGTTGGTCGTCCCCAACGGCTCGCTCGGCTTCCGCTATGCCGAACCCGGCCGCTGGAACCTCGACCTGGACGGCGTGGTGCCCGCGCTCGGCATCTCCTCGGACGACGCGGTGGAGGTGGAGCTCGCCCGCTTCGACGTCGGCGACACCGAGGGCGGCTCCACGATCCGGCGCGGCGTCCGGGTCCGGCGCGTCGGCGAGCACCTGGTCACCACGGTGTTCGACCTGGTCATGGCGACCTATGGGGTGCGCCGCGGTGACCTGCCGGGCGAGTGGCCGCTCGGGTACGCGGACGCGGACTCGCCGAACACCCCGGCCTGGCAGGAGCGGATCACCGGCGTACCGGCGATGCTCGCCACCCGGATCGGCCGCGAGTTCGCCCGCAACGCCGAGCGCAGCCGCGGCCGGTCGATGATCGTGCTCGGCGCCGGCGCGAACCAGTGGTTCCACTCCGACATGACCTACCGCGCCTTCATCTCGCTGGTCACGCTCACCGGCTGCCAGGGCGTGAACGGCGGCGGCTGGGCGCACTACGTCGGCCAGGAGAAGGCCCGCCCGATCACCGGCCAGCAGCACATGAGCTTCGCCTTCGACTGGCAGCGGCCGATGCGGCACCAGGCGTCCACCCCGTTCTGGTACCTGCACACCGACCAGTGGCGCTACGAGCGGGTCCCGGCCGACGAGCTGTCCTCACCGCTGGGCACCGGGCGGTTCAAGGGCATGGCCTTCGCCGACACGGTGGCCGCCGCGCAGCGGATGGGCTGGAGCCCGGGTCACCCCTTCTTCAACCGCAACCCGCTCGATCTGGCGGACGACGCCGCCGCGGCCGGCGTCCCGGTCACCGACTACGTCGTCGCGTCGCTGCGGGACGGTTCCCTGAAACCGGTCGCCGAGGACCCGGACGACCCGGCGAACTTCCCGCGCTGCCTCACCCTGTGGCGGGCCAACCTGCTCGGCTCCTCCGGCAAGGGCAACGAGTACTTCATGCGCCACCTGCTCGGCGTCCGTTCGTCGGCGACCGCCACCGAGTGTGAACCCGGCGCCCGGCCGCGCGACGTGACCTGGCGCGACGAGGCCCCGGTCGGCAAGCTCGACCTGCTCACCGCGATCGACTTCCGGATGACCAACACCGGCCTGCACGCCGACGTCGTCCTGCCCGCCGCCACCTGGTACGAGAAGCACGACATCTCCACCACCGACATGCACCCGTTCGTGCACGCGTTCAGCCCGGCCGTCGAACCGCCCGGCGATGTGCACACCGACTACGACGCGTTCCTGGCCCTGGCCGACAAGGTCAGCGAGCTGGCGGAACACCACCTCGGCGTGCGCACCGACGTGCTCGCCGCGCCCCTGCAGCACGACACCCCGGACGAGCTGGCCATGCCCGGCGGCCGGGTCCGCGACTGGAAGTTCGGCGAGTGCGACCCGGTCCCGGGCCGGACCATGCCGAAGCTGATCACGATCGAGCGCGACTACACGCAGATCGGCCGCAAGATGCGCACGGTCGGCCCGCTGCTCGACACGCTCGGCACCACCACGAAGGCGATCACCGTCGACGTGACCCCGGAGATCGAATATCTCAAGCACCAGAACGGCGTGCTCGACGGCCGGCCGTCGCTGGCCACCGCCGACCGGATGTGCGAGGCGATCCTCGCGCTCTCCGGCACCACCAACGGCCGCGTCGCCCACGCCGGTTTCGCCGAGCTGGAGAAACGCACCGGCCGGCGGTTCACCGACTACGTCGAGGGCCACGAGAAGGACCACATCACCTACGCGCAGACGCAGGAGGCCCCGCAGCCGGTCTTCACCAGCCCGGAGTGGTCCGGCTCGGAGAAGGACGGCCGCCGCTACTCGCCGTTCACGATCAACGTGGAGCGGCTCAAGCCGTGGCACACGATCACCGGCCGCCAGCACTTCTTCGTCGAGCACGACTGGGTGGCCGAGCTGGGCGAGCAGCTGCCGGGCTTCCGCCCGCCGCTCAACATGGCCCGCCACTTCGGCCGGCCGGGCGAGGCCGTCGACGGGGGAGTGACCGTACGGTTCCTGACCCCGCACGCCAAGTGGTCGATCCACTCCATGTACCACGACAACGAGCTGATGCTGGCGCTGTCCCGGGGCGGCCCGGTGATCTGGATGAGCGTTCAGGACGCCGCGAAGATCGGTGTGGCCGACAACGACTGGATCGAGGCGCACAACCGCAACGGCGTCGTGGTGGCCCGCGCCGTGGTCAGCCACCGGATGCCCGAGGGCACCGTCTTCCAGTACCACTCGCCGGAGCGCACGGTGAACGTCCCCAAGGCCGAGAAGTCCGGCCGGCGCGGCGGCTACCACAACTCGATGACCCGGCTGCTGATCAAGCCGACCCACCTGGCCGGCGGCCACGCCCAGCTCACCTACGCCTTCAACTACTACGGACCGATCGGCAGCCAGCGTGACGAGATCACCGTGATCCGCCGCCGCGCCCAGGAAGTGGAGTACTGATGCGCATCCGCGCCCAGATGGCCATGGTCATGAACCTCGACAAGTGCATCGGCTGCCACACCTGCTCGGTCACCTGCAAGCAGACGTGGACCAACCGCGAGGGCACCGAGTACGTCTGGTTCAACAACGTCGAGACCAAGCCCGGCATCGGCTACCCGAAGCACTACGAGGACCAGGAACGCTGGAAGGGCGGCTGGAAACTCGACGCGAAGGGCCGGCTGGCGCTGCGCTCCGGCGGTCGGGTCAAGCGGCTGTCCCGGATCTTCGCGAACCCGGACCTGCCGACCATCGACGACTACTACGAGCCGGCCACCTTCGACAAGGACGTCCTGGTCAACGCGCCCGGCGGCCTGAACGACACCCCGGTCAAGAAGCCGTACTCCGCGCTGACCGGCGAACCGATGCCGATCACCTGGGGCGCCAACTGGGAGGACTCGCTGGGCGGGCAGTCCGGTCAGGACGATCCGAACCTGGCGAGGATGGCGGAGAAGGTCACCTTCGAGTTCGAGAAGACCTTCATGTTCCACCTGCCGCGGATCTGCGAGCACTGCCTCAACCCGGCCTGCGTCTCCGCCTGCCCGTCCGGCGCCATGTACAAGCGTGAGCAGGACGGCATCGTCCTGGTCGACCAGAACCGCTGCCGCGGCTGGCGGATGTGCGTGACCGCGTGCCCGTACAAGAAGGTCTACGTCAACCACGCCACCGGCAAGGCGGAGAAGTGCACGCTCTGCTTCCCCCGCATCGAGGCGGGTCAGCCGACCATCTGCTCGGAGACCTGCGTCGGCCGCCTGCGCTATCTCGGCATTCTCTGGTACGACGAGGACGCCGTCCTGGCCGCCGCGTCGGTGGAGTCCGAGACCGACCTGCTCGACGCCCAGCGCGCGGTCTTCCTCGACCCGTTCGACCCGGACGTGCAGCAGGCCGCCCGCGACGCCGGCCACCCCGCCGAGTGGATCGACGCCGCGATGGCCTCCCCGGTCTGGAAGCTGATCAGCGAGTACCGGATCGCCCTGCCGCTGCACCCGGAGTACCGCACCCTGCCGATGGTCTGGTACGTGCCGCCGCTGTCGCCGGTGCTGGACGCGGCCGGCGCCGCCGGGCGTGACGACACCGACGCCGACGACATCTTCCACACCATCCAGGACCTGCGGATACCGGTCGAATACCTGGCCTCACTCTTCACCGCCGGGGACACCGCGGCCGCCGGGGGAGTGCTGATGAAACTGGCCGCGATGCGCTCCTACATGCGCGCCCGCACCCTGGACGGGACCGTCGCCACCGAGCTGCTCGACGGCATCGGCATGACCGGTGACCAGGTCGAGGCGATGTACCGGCTGCTCGCCGTCGCCAAGTACGACGAGCGTTACGTGGTTCCGGCGGCGCACGCCCGGGACGCGGCCGAGCTCGAGGCGCAGGTCGGCTGTTCCCTCGACAGCGTGGGCGGCCCCGGGATGCTGGCCCGTGCGGACGGCCCCCGATGACCGGCCGCTCGCGGATCTTCCAGCTCGCCGCTCTGCTGGTCAGCTACCCCGACGAGGAGCTGCTCGCCGCGGGTGATGACCTGCGGGCGGCGGCCGCCGGGGTCGACGGCTTCGAACGGTTCCTGGACTGGCTGCTCACGGTCAGCCCGATCGAGGCGCAGCGGCACTACGTGCAGACCTTCGACCTGCGCCGGCGATCCGGGCTCTACCTCACCTACTACCTGCACGGCGACACCCGCAAGCGGGGGATGGCGCTGCTCATCCTCAAGCAGCGGTACCGCGCGCACGGGCTGCGCCTGGCCGACGGGGAACTGCCGGACCTGCTGCCGGTCGTTCTCGAGTTCGCGGCCACGGTGGGACCCGGCGACGGCGAGGCGCCGTTACGCCAGCACCGGCAGGGCATCGAACTGCTGCGCACGGCACTGCACGAGACGC
Source organism: Actinoplanes sp. NPDC024001 (assembly GCF_040638955.1). Lineage (NCBI taxonomy): Bacteria > Bacillati > Actinomycetota > Actinomycetes > Micromonosporales > Micromonosporaceae > Actinoplanes > Actinoplanes sp. NPDC024001. The sequence goes on along the minus strand of NZ_JBEZZB010000270.1, from coordinate 2,736 downwards.
GTACGCCGTACGCCTCGGTCCTGGACGAGGTCTGCGCCGCCCTGCCTGATCTCACCGAGGCTGATCGCGCTGCCGTGGCGGCGCTCGCCGCCGACGGCCCGCCGCTGGAGACCGTGGGTCTCGACAGCGTGGGCCTCGGCCCGGACCTCGCCCCCTACCCGGCCTGCTCGTCTGCGGAGGTCTGACGATGAACACCCTGCTCTGGGTCGTGCTGCCCTACGCCTGCCTGGCGGTCTTCGTCGCCGGGCACGTGTGGCGGTGGCGGCACGACCAGTTCGGCTGGACCACCCACACCAGCCAGCTCCTGGAGAACCGGCTGCTGCGGCTCGGCTCGCCGCTGTTCCACCTGGGCGCCTTCGGGGTGATCGCCGGGCACGCGATGGGCCTGCTCGTGCCCGCCTCGCTCACCGCGGCGGTGGGGATCTCCGAGCACACCTACCACCTGGTGTCGGTCACCGGCGGCACGATCACCGGCGTCATGCTGGTCGCCGGGCTGGCCCTGCTGATCGCGCGCCGGTTCGTCAGCGGCCGGGTCCGGCGGGTCACCACCACCATGGACAAGATCCTGTACGCGGCGCTGGCGGCGATGGTCGTGCTCGGGATGAGCGGCACCGTCGTGATCAACCTGTTCGGCGAGGGGTACGACTACCGGGAGACCCTGGCGGTCTGGTTCCGGCAGATCTTCTACCTCCAGCCGGACCCGTCGCTGATGACCGGCGCGCCGCTGGTCTTCCAGCTGCACGCCCTCGGCGGGTTCCTGTTCCTGGCGCTCTGGCCCTTCACGAGGCTGGTGCACGTGTGGTCGGCGCCGCTCGCCTACCTGTGGCGGCCGTACGTGGTCTACCGGCGGCCGCTGAAAAGTGTCGGACCCCGGGCCTAGGGTGGTGCGCATGACGACGCTGCCTGACCGCCCGCACACCGCCCTGCTGGTCATCGACGTGCAGAACGGTGTGGTCGCCGGTGCGCCACGCCGGGACGAGGTGATCGCCAACATCAACGCGCTGCTCGACCGGGCCCGTTCGGAAGACGTGCCGGTGATCTGGGTGCAGCACTCCGACGACGAGGGCCTGGCCCGCGGCAGCGACGCCTGGCAATACGTTCCGGAGCTGACCCGCCGTGACGCCGAGCCCCTCGTGCACAAGATCTACGGCGACTCGTTCGAGGCCACCGAGCTGGAGGACCTGCTCGCCGAGCGTGGCGTCGGCCGGCTCGTGGTGACCGGCGCGCAGAGCGACGCCTGCATCCGCAGCACCATCCACGGCGGTTTCGTCCGGGGCTATGACGTCACCCTGGTCGCCGACGCGCACACCACCGAGGACCTCTCGGCCTACGGCGCTCCCGCGCCCGAGCAGGTCATCGCCCACACCAACCTCTACTGGCAGTGGCAGAGCGCCCCCGGCCGCACCGCCGCCCTCGCCGAAACGGCGAAGGTCGACTTCGCCGGCTGACCCCTGACTACGGTGAGACGATGAGCGACGACTACCTGCCCGGTGTCTACCGGCAGTTCCTGGAGCGCTACCCGGAGGTGGCCGAGGCCCAGGGCACTTTGGCCCGCACCATCCGCGAGCGCAACCCGTTCGACGAGCGCACCGACCGCCTGCTGAAACTGGCGATCGCCATCGGCGCCGAGGCCGAGGGGGCGGTGCGCTCCAACGTGCGCAAGGCCCTCCAGCACGGCGCCACCCTCGACGAGGTCCGGGCCGTCGCCCTCGCCGCGGTGACGACGTGCGGTTTCCCCACCGCTGTCGCCGCCCTCGGCTGGATCGAGGAGGTGGCCTCCGCCGCGCCCGACCGCTGACCGCGCCGTGCCCGCTCGCCCCGCCCCCGGCCTGATCGACGGCGTGTGCAACCGTCACCTGACCGGCCCTCACCCGCTGCGGCGGGCTTCGCCCGCGGCCGCGCCCACCAACTGCGGCGGGCTTCGCCCGCGGCCACCCGCACCAGCTGCGGCGGGCTTCGCCCGCGGCCGCGACCGTTCAAGCTCGTATTCGCCTCCATCGGCCAGGAAGAGGTAAGACCGCCCGATGACCGACACCGACAATCTCTGGCTGCGCAAGATCGCTGAGAACCCGGGTCACTCCCGCTGGTACATCGACCGTTTCCGGGAGATGGCCGCCCGTGGCGACGACCTGGCCGGCGAGGCCCGGATGATCGACGCCATGGTGCCCCGCGGCGCCCGCATCCTCGACGCGGGCTGCGGCACCGGCCGGGTCGGCGGTCATCTCGCGGCCGCGGGCCACAAGGTCACCGGCGTCGACCTCGACCCCGAGCTGATCGCCGAGGCCCAGCAGAACCATCCCGGCGCCGACTGGCAGGTCGGCGACCTGAGCGAACTCGACCTTCCCGATCGCTTCGACGTCGTCGTCTGCGCCGGCAACGTGATGACCTTCGCCGCGCCCAGCTCCCGGGTCGAGATCCTGCGCCGCTTCGCCCGCCATCTCACCGCCGAGGGCCGCGCGGTGATCGGGTTCGGCGCCGGCCGCGGCTACGAGTTCGACGACTTCCTCACCGACGCGGCCACCGCCGGCCTGACAGCCGACCTGCTGCTGAGCACGTGGGACCTGCGCCCGCGGACTCCGGACGCCGACTTCCTGGTGGCAGTCCTCCGCCCCACCCCGGCGTAGGTCGCGTCTCACTGACCAGCCGGGGGCGGAAGTGAATGCCTCGGCCGCCGGCAACCGGCCAGTAGGACGCCGTAACGGACGGCCGGCGCGGGCGAGTCGGCGCCGCGCCGGC
>NZ_JBEZZB010000269.1:0-8893 GCF_040638955.1 Actinoplanes sp. NPDC024001 | reverse complement strand
CCGGGCCCGGCTGATCCGGGCGGCGGGCCGCGCCGGTGCCGACCCGGCTGCGCTGGTGCCGGTGCTGCGGCGGCAGGTGGCCGAGCATCCCTGGTCGGCGGGCACGCTTCTGGGCGACCTCGGTCCAGCCGCCGCCGGCGCCCTGCCCGAGCTGACTGAGCTGCGCCGAGGCGACGACCGGCTCCGCCGGCGGATCGCCGCCCGAGCGCTGTGGCGAATCACCGGCGACCTGGACGGCTTGCTGGAAGTCCTCGGCGACCAGATCCGCGACCATCAGGCCCTGGCGGTCCTCGCCGAGGTGGGTCCGGCCGCGGCGAGCCTCGCCGGACAGCTTCCACCGATGTTCGACGCCGACTACGAGTGGCGGGCCGTCCACGCCGCGGTGGCCTATTGGCACGTCACCGCTGATCCGGTCCCGGTCGTGCCGGTGCTGGCGCGCTATGTCGCCCCCATCCCGTGGGGTGTCCTGGCGGTGCGTGCCCTGGCCGCCATCGGGCCGGCGGCGGCCGCCGCGATTCCGGTGCTGCGGCCGCATGTCGAGTCGCCGCTGCGGCAGGTGGGCTGGCGGTGGGGCGCCGCCGACGGCCTGATCCCCGAAGACGAGGGCTGGCAGGCGGTGTGCGCCTACGCGCTGGCCCGGATCCACGGCGCGGCACCCGACCCCGGCTGGCCGGACGTGCAGGTGCCGGAAGCGGTCGTGGAACCATGACCGGCAACGACGACGGCCGCCCGGGGACCCGGGCGGCCGTAGTGGTGAAGCACGCTCAGCTGGAGCGCAGCAGGGTCCACCCCGAGTCGCGGGCGCGGGCCGCGGCCAGCAGGCCGGCGACCGCCGCCGCGTTGGTGATCTCGCCGCGGAACACCATGGCGACCGCCTCGTCCAGGTCGACCCGGCGAACCTCCAGGTCGGCCTCCTCCGCGGTGCGCGTGTGCCGGTCGGCCTCCGCCACCGGCGCGAGGTCGCGGGCCAGGAAGACCCGCACCCACTCGTCGGAGAACCCCGGCGACGTGTGCAGGTCGATCAACGGCTCCATCCGGCCGGCGGTCAGGTCGGCCTCCTCGGCCAGCTCCCGCGCCGCGGTCACCGCCTCGTCCTCGCCCTCGACGTCGCGCAACCCGGCCGGCAGCTCCCAGAGGCGCTGCCGCACCGCGTGCCGGTACTGCTTGATCAGCACCACCCGGTCGTCCTCGTCGAGGGCGACCACGACGACCGCGCCGCGGTTCTCCACCACGTCCCGGTCGGCGGTGTCACCGTCGGACATCGTCACCTCGTCGGTGAAGACCGTGAAGATCGCCCCTTGGAACCGTTCGACACGCGACACCGTCTCGTGCTCGAACGCCATGTCAGGAAGCCTCGACCGGCTCGACCGGCACCTCGACGGGCAGCTCGTCCGCGGCGGCGTAGGCGATGGCCGCCTTCACCAGACCGTCGAAGAGCGGGTGCGGCCGGGTCGGGCGGCTCTTCAGCTCCGGGTGCGCCTGGGTCGCCACGAAGTACGGGTGCACGTCCCGGTCCAGCTCGATGAACTCGACGAGACGACCGTCCGGCGAGGTGCCGGAGAAGACCAGCCCGGCCTGCGACAGCTTGTCCCGGTAGTCGTTGTTCACCTCGTAGCGGTGCCGGTGCCGCTCGGAGATCTCCGTGGAGCCATAAACCTCAGCCACGATGGAACCCGGCTTGAGCGCCGCCGGGTAGGCGCCGAGCCGCATGGTGCCGCCCAGGTCACCCTTGCCGGCGACGATGTCCTCCTGGTCGGCCATCGTCGAGATCACCGGGTACGGCGCCTTCTCGTCGAACTCGACCGAGTTGGCCCCGGCCAGACCGGCCAGGTTGCGGGCCGCGTCGATCGTCATGCACTGCAGCCCGAGGCAGAGGCCGAGGATCGGGATGCGGTTCTCCCGCGCGTACCGCGAGGTGTTGACCTTGCCCTCGATGCCGCGCACGCCGAATCCGCCGGGGATGACGATGCCGTCGGCGCCCTTGAGGGCGGCCGCGGCGCCGGCCGGCGTGTTGCAGTCGTCGCTCGGCACCCAGCGAAGCTTGATCTTGACGGTGTTGCCGAAGCCGGCGGCGCGGATCGCCTCGCTCACCGACAGGTAGGCGTCGGGCAGGTCCACGTACTTGCCGACCAGCGCGATCGTGATGGTGCGCTTCGGGTGGTGGACCCGCTCCAGCAGGTCGTTCCAGGTCTTCCAGTTGACGTCGCGGAACGAGAGGCCGAGCCGGCGCACCACGTAGGCGTCCAGGCCCTCGTCGTGCAGCACCTTCGGGATGTCGTAGATGCTCGGCGCGTCCGGGCAGGCGATGACCGCTTCGGCGTCCACGTCGCAGTAGAGCGCCAGCTTGTGCTTCATCTTCTCCGGGATCTCCCGGTCGCTGCGGCAGATCAGCGCGTCCGGCTGGATACCGATGTTGCGCAGCGCCGCCACCGAGTGCTGCGTCGGCTTGGTCTTCAGCTCACCCGACGGCGCGAGGTAGGGCACCAGCGACACGTGCAGGTAGAAGACGTGGTCGCGGCCGACCTCGTGCCGGACCTGGCGGATCGCCTCCAGGAACGGCAGCGACTCCATGTCGCCGACGGTGCCGCCGACCTCGGTGATGACCACGTCCGGAACGTTGCCGTTCTCGTCCGGGTCGGCCATCGCGAAGATCCGGCTCTTGATCTCGTTGGTGATGTGCGGGATGACCTGCACGGTGTCGCCGAGGTATTCGCCGCGCCGCTCCCGGGCGATGACAGCCGAGTAGACCTGGCCGGTCGTCACGTTCGCCTTGCCGGACAGGTCCCGGTCGAGGAAGCGCTCGTAGTGCCCGACGTCGAGGTCGGTCTCGGCGCCGTCCTCGGTGACGAAGACCTCGCCGTGCTGGAACGGGTTCATCGTTCCCGGGTCGACGTTGAGGTACGGGTCGAGCTTCTGCATCACGACGCGAAGACCGCGAGCGGTGAGCAGATTGCCGAGGCTGGAGGCGGTGAGGCCCTTGCCCAGCGAGGAGGCGACGCCCCCGGTGACGAAGATGTGCCGCGTGTCGCGCACTGTTGAGGCCAAGGCCCGCTCCCGTGGTCGCCAGTTTCAAATCTTGAGGCCGGGGCAGTGCCCCATCCACGGGAGTTCACCGTAACACTGATTGCCGCCTTCGCCATGTTGGGGCTGGTCGGCATGCGTGTCATGCGCCGGTTAGGTCACCACTACGGGATCTTCGTCGGTTTTGCGCAGCGACGGTCCGCCCGGTCCGTCCGTTTCGCCGGGTGGGGGCGTGCGGTCGGCGGCATGCAGCAGCACCCGCAGCGCGGTCAGCACCGCCACCGGTACGGCCGCCGCGGCCGCCGCACCCGCCGAGCCGACCGCGGTGCCGCCGAGGACGCCGGCGATCAGGGTGGCGACCACGGTGCCGTTCAGTCCGGCCCGTACGGCGGGGTGCAGCCCGTACACCCGGTTCAGCCCACCCCACGGGGAGAACTGGCAGAACAGCAGCATCAGCATCCCGGTCAGGGCGAGCAGGGTGAGCGGGCTGTCCAGCAGCGCCTGCCCGTTGGCCGCCGCGGCCCGCTGCATCGCCGGACCCGCCGTGCCGCTGCCCAGCGCGGTCAGGAACCGCCCGAGCATGCCCTGCTCCAGCGGCATCCGGCTCAGGTCGACCACCGCGAACCCGGCGGTCACGGCCAGCCCGGCCACCGCCGCCCAGGCGAACCGGGGGAAGGTCAGCCAGCCGCCGGTGCTCATCGCCGCGGCGACGCACACCCCGGCGGTCACCGCGATCGCGCCCACCGGGTCCGCGCCCAGGTAGGGGCTGCCGACCATGACCACACCGATGCCGCCGAAGAACACCATCACCACCGGCCGCCAGCGCCGGCTCGCCCACTGCGCCAGACATCCGGCCAGCAGCAGCAGGCCGGCCACGAAGACGCCCAGCCCGACGCTGCCCAGCCCGGCGTAACGCACACCGTGCACCGCCGAGTAGCCGGCCACGCCGTTGAGCTGCAGCCGGGCCCCGGTGACCAGGTCGACCGCGACCACCACGGCGCTGATCGCGGAGACCACCGCCATCGGCCACAGGGTCGCCGGGTAGCGAGGTGTCAGCCGGATCAGCAGGGTGCCGGCCACCATCAGCGCCCCGGTCACCGCCCCGAAGACCCAGGCCGGGTGCTCGCTGTTCCACCACGGCGCCAGGTCGGCCAGCAGCGCCGCCGGGATGGCCAGGCCGGCCGCGATCAGGGCCGCCTCGACCACCGCCACGAGCCGCCGGGGCGGCAGCGGCGGCCCGGCCGGACCGGCGTGCCGGCGGGCCCGGATCAGCACCGGCACCACCGCCGCGAAGAGCAGGAACTGCACGATCGCCAGCACGGTGAAGAAGATCTCGGCGACGCCGCGCTGGGCGATGGCCCGCCGGTCCGCGTCGTGGTCGCCCTGCATCGCCTCGCCGGGGTCGGCCGGCCGGCCCTCGGAGACGGTCGCCGCGTAACCGTTGAACAGCTTCTCCGGCGACGGCCGGCCCAGCGCGGAGAGCACCGTCGGGGCCAGGTCGACCAGCTGCAGGTAGCCGTCACGGCCGGTGCCGGCCGAGGTCAGCCAGCCGCCCGGCCAGCCCGGCCCCTCGGCGATCGCCACGTGCAGCCGCGACGCCCGCTCGGTGTCCGCGATCCCGGCGATCACCATGAGCGACCGGGGCGGGCGGGCGGCCAGCACCCGGGCCAGCGTCGCGTCGGCGGCGGCCACCGCGGCCTGCCGCTCCGCCCCGGTGCCGGAGATGGTGCCGAGGTCCACGATGTTCAGCACACAGTCGTCGAACAGCTCGGACGGGTCGTCCGGCAGCTCGGGCAGGTAGCGGTCGACGCGCCCGAACGGGCGGGCCGCCGCGATCGCCGCGCCCGGACCGACGGCGACGGTGCAGCGCACCGACTCGGCCAGGGCGCCCGGCGTGGTGCCGTACGGCAACCGCTCCTGATTGATGCGCACCACGGTGGGCTGCTCGTCCAGGTTCGCCCCGAACCCGTCCGGCTGGGTGAGTTTCGGCTCGGCCGGCGGGCAGCGCCCGGCCACCGCGCGGGTGTCCCAGGCCGCGTAGTTGCCGGCGCCGAGGGTCAGCCAGCCGTCCGACGGGCAGGTCACGCCGTGCGCGGACCGCACCGACAGCCAGCCCACCGAACCGCGGGTCGCCTCCTGCCACAGCGCGGGGGTGCGCTGCCGATCCAGGTCCTCCCAGCGCAGCCCGGCCGCGGCGGCCACCACCACGTAGTCGGCCCGCCCGCGGCGCGCCTCCTCGGTGGGATGGATCGCCAGCCCGGCCAGGCTCGCCACGGCCACCAGCGCGACCAGCAGGTACGGCACCCAGCCCTTGGCCCGGGGCCCACGCGGGGTGCCGGGACGACGGACCCGGCGTACCCGGTCCAGCCACTGCGGCGACGCGGTCACCGGCGGACCGCCGCGACTTCCGCGTACGCCGAGCGCACGTCAGCCACCACATCGGCCTCGGTCGGCCAGGTGGCGGCCTGCTGGGGGCCACGGGCCGCGTACTCCGCGCGCAGCCGCGGGTCGGCGAGCAGCCGGCGGACCGCCTCGTCGAGCGCGTCCAGGTCGTTCGGCGGGATCAGCACGGCCGCGTCACCGACCAGCCCCGGAAGCCCGCCGACCGCCGTGGTGATCAGCGGCACCCCGGCATGCAGCGCCTCCTGAGCGAACAGCTGGCGGGCCTCCCAGTCGCTGGTGACCACCGCCAGGTCCGCGCCGAGCAGCAGGTCGGGCACGTCGGTCCGGTGCCCGAGCAGGTGGAACGGGGCGTGCAGCCGGGACGCCTGCTGCGCCAGCGGCATGTAGCTGGGCCCGGAACCGGCCACCGCCACCACCGGCGCGGGGTCCAGCTCACGCCACCGGGCCGCGGCGTCGACCAGCAGGTCGTAGTGCTTCTGCGGGTGCAGCCGGCCGACCGACAGGATCAGCGGCGTCTCCGCCTTGAGCCGGAACTCGGCGCGCACCGCCGCGCGGGTCCGCCGCGGCGGCGCCATCTCCGGCGCCGCGACCGGCCCCAGCCGCGCGCGCTTCGCGCCGAGCACGATCGCGCGCTCCACCAGGTCTTCCGACGCGCCCAGCGTCAGCGCGGCGTTGCGCGCCACGATCCGCTCGACGAGCGCGCCGGCCTGGCCGCGCAGGCCCTTGGCCAGCACGGCGTTGTGCCAGGTCGCAATCAGGGGTACGCCGGTGCGCGCCAGCGAAACCACGAAAGCGGCCCGCAGCCCGTGTGCGTGCACCACCTCGGCGTCACGGCCGGCGATCGCCCGGCGCAGCGCCCGGATCGCACCGGAGTCCTGCGGCCCCGGGTCGGCCGGGATCTCCACCGGCGCGAACTCCAGCCCGGAGGCGCTGAAACCGTAGTGCTCGTCGGTGGCCGCCGGGCCGCAAACCAGCACCCGGCAACCGGCCGCCAGCAGCCCGCGGGCCAGCGAGGCGACGTGCCCGCCGGTGCCGCCGGTGGCGGACCCCAGCACCAGCACGACCGAACCGCACCAACCGTCGTCGCTGCTCACCAGCCGTGTTCCTCCCTCATCGGCGCAGCTTTCCCCGCACCGTCACCACCAGCGGTCGCAGATCCCGCCGGTCCAGCACGAACGCGACCGCGACGAACACCGTCACCACCACGACACCGCCCAGCATGCCTTCCACGAGGCTGCCGAGCACGCCCGGGGTCGGCCAGAACGCCGACGCCAGCGCAGCCACCGTGCCCCACCCGGCGATCGCGGCTACGCCCGCCGCTACCACCGCGGCGAGCAGCGCCCGGCCCAGCCCGGCGAGCGCTCCGGGCCCGGCGTGCCGGCGCACCGCGAGCGCGAGCAGCACCGCGAGCACCGTCATCCCGATCGAGTTCGCCAGGCCCAGCCCGAACACCTGCTTGTCCTCGCCGCGACCCAGGAGGGTGAGGGCGGCGGCCGCGGCCACCACCCAGCCGGCCGCGGTCGCGAACGCCGCCGCGCGGGTGGCGCCCCGGGCGTAGAGCGCCCGCGAGAGCAGCGCGAACAGCGCGTAGCCGAACAGGCCGGGCGCGAACCCGGCGATGCCGGTCCAGGCCGGCTCGGCACGGATCAGGAAGGCGGCGGGCACGGCGAGCGCGGCGAGCGCCGCCGCACCCAACCCGGCAAGCAACACGACGGTACGGGCGGTCGACGCCAGCGCCGTCCGGTAGGTGTCCTCGTCGCCGTGCTCGGCGGCCGCGGACAGCCGGGGGTAGACCGCGGTCGCCAGTGGCACCGCGAGCACCGCCCAGGGCAGCAGGAAAACGGTCTGCGCCGCGTTGTAGAGCGTGAGCCCACCGCTGGCCGTCAGCGCGACCACCACCAGCAGCATGACCTGCTGCGAGCCGACCGTGACGGCGCCCGCCCAGCCGAGCCGCACCGCCTTACGCCCGTCCCCGTCCGGGAACCGCAGTGCCGGCCGCAGGCGCAGGCGCAACTTGCGGACCGGGATGATCAGGCAGAGCGAGAGCACCACGACGCCGAGCGTGGTGCCCACCGACAGGGTCAGCTCCCCGGCCGTGGAGAGGCCGGGCAGGTCGCTGCGGGCGCCGTCGATCACCGCATAGGTCAGGTACGCCGCCATCACCGTCACGCTGGACAGCAGCGGCGCGATCACCGGCCAGGCGAACCGGTGGTGCGCCTGCAGCACCCCGGTCAGCACGATGCCGATGCCGTAGAGCGGCAGCTGCGCCGCGAAGACCCGCAGCATGCTCGCGGCGACCTCCTGCTGGTCGGCCGGCACGCCCGGCAGCAGACCGGTGATCGGCCCGGCGAACACCGCGACCAGCACCGCGAGCGGCACGAGCAGCAGCAGGGCCCAGGTGAGCAGCGCCGAGGTGACCGCGTGCACCCGCCGGGAGTCGCCGGCCGTCACCGCGCCGGCCAGCAGCGGCACCACCAGGCTCGCCAGGGCGCCGCCGGCGACCAGCTCGAAGACGATGTTCGGGATGACGTTGGCGGCGTTGTAGATGTCGCCGAGGTCGTCGTGCCCGACCGTGCTGAGGAAGACGAACGTGCGCCCGAAGCCGGCGAGCCGGGCCACCACGGTGAGAACCGTGATCAGCGCGGCCGCGCCGGCGATCTTCGCCACGGCCCCGCCGCCCGGCTTCCCAGCCGGAACGCCGTCCGCCGGGTCTCCGGCCGGAACGCCTACGGCCGGGTCTCTGGCCGGAACGCCTTCGGCCGGGACTCCGGCCGGATTGCCGGACGCCGCGCCGGGGTCGACTGGCTGCCTCACGCCGGTGGCCGGCGGCCGAGCTCGTCGACGCGCCGCAGCCACGGGGTGTCCTGGATGACCTTGGTGAAGCTGATCTTCTCGCTTGCCGCGGTGAGCGCGGCCAGCGCGGCCAGCGCGGCCGCCCGCCCCGCCGTCGACGTCCGGGCGGTCAGCGCCACCCCGAGCAGCGCGCCCAGCGCGTTCGCCCCGGAGTCGCCGAGCATGATCTCCTCGTTCAGGTCGGCCGGCAGCAGCGCGGCGCCCGCGCCGAGCGTCCCGGCCGTCATCGAGGCGTTGCGGCCCACCGCGAGCGGCGCGCCGAGAATCGCCCCGGCCTTGATCGCCCGGCCCGGGCGCAGGTCGAGCAGGTTCAGCAGGTTCGCCGTCCCGGCGATCACCCCGGCGCCGAGCAGCACGTCCACACCCCGGCCGAACCGGCCCGAGCGGCGGCTGCCGACCAGCGCCGACGCGGCCAGCCCGGCCGCGCCCACCCCGGCGATCTTGACGAGGCCGCTGGTGACCCGCCCCTCACGCAGCGCGCCGAGGTGGCCGGCGAAGCCCTTCGCCGCCTTCTGCTCCGGGCGGTTGCCGACGATGTCGTCGTAGAAGCCGACCGCGCCGCTCACCGCGCCCGTGACCGCAGGCTGGCCGCCGCCCCGGTGACCGCGGGCGCGGT
>NZ_JBEZZB010000268.1:0-8913 GCF_040638955.1 Actinoplanes sp. NPDC024001 | reverse complement strand
CCGGAGATCGGCGTCGGCGGTCACATCTCGACGTACGCGTCGTCGGCCAGCCTCTACGAGGTCGGCATGAACCACTTCTTCCGCGGCAAGGACCATCCGGGCGGCGGCGACCACATCTTCTTCCAGGGCCACGCGTCGCCGGGTATGTACGCGCGGGCGTACCTGGAGGGCCGGCTCAGCACCGACCAGCTCGACGGGTTCCGGCAGGAGCTGTCGCATCCCGGTGGCGGCCTGCCGTCGTATCCGCATCCGCGGCTGATGCCGAACTTCTGGGAGTTCCCGACGGTCAGCATGGGTCTCGGCCCGCTGAACGCGATCTACCAGGCGCGCTACAACCGCTATCTGCACAACCGTGGCATCAAGGACACCAGTCAGCAGCACGTCTGGGCGTTCCTCGGCGACGGTGAGATGGACGAGGTCGAGTCGCTCGGCGCGATCGGCCTGGCCGCCCGTGAGGAGCTGGACAACCTCACCTTCGTCATCAACTGCAACCTGCAGCGCCTGGACGGCCCGGTCCGCGGCAACGGCAAGGTCATCCAGGAACTGGAGGCCTTCTTCCGCGGCGCCGGCTGGAACGTGATCAAGGTCGTCTGGGGCCGGGAGTGGGACCCGCTGCTCGCCGCGGACACCGACGGCGCGCTGGTCAACCTGATGAACGTCACGCCGGACGGCGACTACCAGACGTACAAGGGCGAGTCCGGGGCCTATGTGCGCGAGCACTTCTTCGGCCGGGACCCGCGGACCCGCAAGCTCGTCGAGGGCATGAGCGACGACGAGATCTGGAACCTCAAGCGCGGCGGGCACGACTACCGCAAGCTCTACGCGGCGTACAAGGCGGCGACCGAGCACACCGGCCAGCCGACCGTGATCCTGGCCAAGACGATCAAGGGCTGGACGCTGGGCTCGCACTTCGAGGCCCGCAACGCCACGCACCAGATGAAGAAGATGACCCTGGACGACCTGAAGGGCTTCCGGGACCGGCTCTACCTCGACATCAGCGACAAGCAGCTCGAGGAAAACCCGTACCTTCCGCCGTACTACCACCCCGGCGAGAAGTCCGACGAGATCCAGTACCTCCAGCAGCGCCGCCGTGACCTGGGCGGGTACGTACCGACCCGGCGCACCAAGGCCAAGTCGCTGGCGATCCCGGACTCGAAGGCGTTCGGCGACATCAAGCGCGGCAGCGGCAAGCAGAAGATCGCCACCACGATGGCGTTCGTCCGCCTGCTCAAGGACCTCATGAAGGACAAGGAGTTCGGCCCCCGGTGGGTGCCGATCATCCCGGACGAGGCCCGCACCTTCGGCATGGACTCGCTCTTCCCGACCAAGAAGATCTACTCGCCGCACGGCCAGACCTACACCTCCGTGGACCGGGAGCTGTTCCTGTCCTACAAGGAGGCGACCAACGGTCAGATCCTGCACGAGGGCATCAACGAGGCGGGTTCGACCGCGAGCTTCATCGCCGCGGGTACGTCGTACGCGACGCACGACGAGCCGATGATCCCGCTGTACATCTTCTACTCGATGTTCGGCTTCCAGCGCACCGCCGACGAGCTGTGGGCGGCCGCCGACCAGATGACCCGCGGCTTCCTGCTCGGCGCCACCGCCGGGCGGACCACGCTCAACGGTGAGGGCCTGCAGCACGAGGACGGGCACTCGTTGCTGATCGCGGCGACCAACCCGGCCGTGGTGGCGTACGACCCGGCGTTCGCGTTCGAGATCGCGCACATCATCGAGAACGGCCTGCACCGGATGTACGGCGAGAAGCAGGAGAACATCTTCTACTACCTCACCGTCTACAACGAGCCGGCCATCCAGCCCGCCGAGCCCGCGGGCGTCGACGTGGAGGGCCTGCTCAAGGGCATTTACCGGTTCAGCGAGAGCCCGCAGAAGGACGGGCCGAAGGCGCAGCTGCTGGCCTCCGGCACCGGCATGCGCTGGGCGCTCAAGGCTCAGGAGCTGCTCGCTCAGGACTGGGGTGTGAGCGCCGACGTCTGGTCGGTCACCTCGTGGACCGAGCTGCGCCGTGACGCCATCGAGGCGGAGGAGCACAACCTGCTCCACCCGAGCGACAGCCCTCGCAAGCCGTACATCCAGCAGAAGCTGGAGAGCAGCGAGGGCCCGTCGGTGGCGGTCAGCGACTGGATGCGGGCGGTGCCCGACCTGATCAGCCGCTGGGTGCCGAACGGCTACACCTCGCTGGGCACCGACGGGTTCGGCATGAGCGACACCCGGCACGCCCTGCGCCGCCACTTCCACGTGGACGGCGAGTCGGTCACCGTCGCCACGCTGCGCGAGCTCGCGCTGCGCGGCCAGATCCCGGCGCACGTGCCGGCCGAGGCCGCCAAGAAGTACGCGATCGACGACGTCAACGCCGCGCCGGTGGGCGAGACCGGCGGCGACAGCTGATCGTCCGCTCCGTTTGGGGCGGCCCGTCGCTTTTGCGGCGGGCCGCCTCAGTATCTGGCCCCGACGTGCCGATCAGACCGGTGTGCGCCTTCGAATCAGCCACCAGCTCCTGATCCTAGGCCTGGGCAGCGTGCTCGTCACCGCACTGATCCTGGTGGTGGTCGGCGCCTGGCAGAGCAGCCGGTTCGCCGACCGCACCGAGCAGGAGGTGCTGCGGCAGAACGCGGCGGAGCTGGACCGGACCACCGCCGACGTCACCAGCCTGGTCAGCATGGTCGGCGCCGAGATCCAGCACGGCGTCGACGTCGGCATGAGCAGCGCCACCGGCCTGCTGAACCAGCGGGGCGGCGTGGAGCTCACCCGGCGTACCGCCACCTGGACCGCGACGAACCAGGTCACCCAGGCGAAGACGGAGGTCGCCCTGCCCCGGGTCACGGTCGACGGCGACTGGCTCGGGCAGAACGCCGACCCGAAGCGGTCCACCCCGTTCGTCGACGACGCCGCGCAGCTGTCCGGTGGGAAGGTGACCCTATTCCAGCGGATGAACGAGGCGGGTGACCTGCTAAGGGTCGCCACCACCATCCGCGGCAAGGACGGGAACCGGGTGATCGGCACCTACATCCCGGCCGTCGCGGACGGCAAGCCGAACGCGGTGGCGGCGGCGATCAAACAGGGCAAGGCGTTCCGCGGGGTCGCGCAGGTGGTCGGCACCCCGTTCATCAGCGTCTACGACCCGATCAAGGACGCCTCGGGCCGGGTGATCGGGGCGCTCTACGTCGGTGTGCCGCAGAGCGAGGCGCTGGAGAACCTCACCGCGACGATCGCCGACCGGACGGTCCGGGAGAACGGCTGGGTCGCCATCTTCAGCACCGCGGCGGCCACGCGGGGCCAGGTCGTCGCCTCCAGCCTCGACGGGGTGGTCGGCACCACCGATCTGGAGGCCACCGACGCCGACGGCACCCGCTACGTGGAGGAAATCGTCACGCAGGCGCCTCAGCTGGCCGAGGGCGCGACGTGGCGGACGACCTACCAGCTACCCGGGGCGGGCGGCGCGGAGGCCGGAGACACCACCACAACGGTCGCGTACTACGCCCCGTACCAGTGGGCGGTGGCCGTCGGTGGCTACAACGCCGACGCTGAGAAGGCGGTGACCGTGGTCCGGGAGGGCCGGGGCACGATGCTCACCTGGTTCGTGGTGGTCGCCGTGCTGCTCGCGGTGGCCGGCGCCGCGGCCGCGTTCTTCCAGGCCTCCCGCCTCGCCGGGCGGGTGTCCCGGCTCACCGGCGCCCTGACCCGGCTGGCCGACCGGGATCTGACGGTCTCGGTCCAGGACCGCGGGCGCGACGAGATCGGCGAGGCCAGCGCGGCCCTGGACGCCGCGGTCACCGAGCTGCGCACCGTGATGCAGGAGGTGACCTCCGCGTCCGGCGAGGTGGCCGACACCGCCCGGCGGGTGTCGGCGACCGGCGGGGAGATGGCTTCCGCCTCCGACATCGCGGCCGATCGGGCGGGGACGGTCAGCGTCTCGGCGGACACCGTGTCGCACGTGGTGCAGACGGTGGCCGCCGGCGCCGAGGAGATGGGCGCCTCGATCACCGAGATCTCGCACAACGCCCAGGAGGCCGCGCAGGCCGGCCGGGACGGTGTCGGGCTCACCTCGGCGGCGGCCGGCGTCATCGAGGAGCTGCGGTCCTCGACCGCCAAGATCACTGACGTGGTCCGGTTGATCGCGACCATCGCCGAGCAGACCAATCTGCTCGCCCTGAACGCCACCATCGAGGCGGCCCGGGCCGGCGAGACCGGCAAGGGCTTCGCGGTGGTCGCCGGCGAGGTCAAGGAACTGGCCCAGGAGACCGCCCGGGCCACCGAGGACGTGACCTCCCGGGTCGCCGCGATCGAGGCCGACACGGCCCGCGCGGTCACCGCCATCGACGCGATCTCCTCGCGGATCGCGCAGGTCAACGACTATCAGACGGCGATCGCCGCGGCGGTCGAGGAGCAGGCCGCCACCACCGCCGAGATGGCCCGCAACATCACCGAGGCGGCCGAGGGAAGCCGGGACATCGCGGCCGGCATCGGTACGGTCAGCGGCGCCATGGAGGGCACCCGGCAGTCGGTGGTCGCGGCGCACCAGGCGGCCGACGAGCTGACCGCCACCGCGCAGCGCCTCACCGGACTGGTCGGCCGCTTCACCGTGTGACAGCGTCGGGGCCGTGACTCCGGAAGAAGTGCTGCGCAGGCGGGTGCACCGCCATTTCCTCGCCGACGAGAAGGCGCCCGACGTCGTCATCCTGGCCCGCCGGCTCGGCGGCATCCACGCCCAGGTGGCCTCCTCCGCGCAGGCCGCCGCCGACCTGCGGATGACCCGGCCGCCGGACCTGGAGAAGGCGCTGTACACCGACCGCACCCTGGTCCGGACCTGGGCCGCCCGCGGCACCCTGCACCTGCTGCCGGCCGAGGACCTGCCGGTCTGGGTGGCCGCGATGAGCACCCGCGACCGCGAGACCAAGGGCTCGTGGCTGAAATACCACGGCGTGACCGCGGAGCAGATGACCGACATCATCGCGGCGATGCCGGACGTGCTCGGCGGCGAGCCGCTGACCCGTGAGGAACTGGCCGAGGCGATCATCACGGCGACCCGGCACGAGGACCTGCGCGGGCCGCTCACCCAGGGTTTCGGGGCGATCCTCAAGCCGCTCGCCTTCCGCGGCCTGCTCTGTTCCGGGCCGCCCCGCGGGCGCAACGTCACCTTCGTGGCGCCCCGTGCCTGGCTGGGCGACTGGGAGCCGGTGGAGACCGAGGCGGCGATCGACCGGCTGGCGGCGGACTATCTGGGCACCTACGGGCCGGCCGAACCGGAGGAGTTCGCCCGCTGGTTCGACCTGCGGCCGCCGCTGGCCAAGCAGTCCTTCAAACGGATCGGGACACCGGAGTACGCGCCGGTGACGATCCCGGACACGGTGCGGCTGCTGCCGGCGTTCGACCCGTACACGATCGGGGTGTTGCGACAGCTGGAGACCGTGAGCAGCGGACCGCGGGCCGCGGTCTCGCGGCCGCAGGGCTGGATCTCGCCGGTGGTGCTGGTGAACGGGCGGATCGAGGGCACCTGGGAGCCGGGCCCGGAGATCACCCTGTTCCGGGAGCAGCCGGACTGGGTCCGTAAAGCCCTGGCCGGTCTCGGTAGGCTGAGCTCGTGACTGTTCGCGTACGTTTCGCACCCTCACCCACCGGCATGTTCCACGTCGGCGGCGCCCGGTCGGCGCTGCAGAACTGGATCTACGCTCAGCAGCACGGCGGTGTCTTCGTGCTCCGGATCGAGGACACCGACGCGGCCCGCAACCGGCCCGAGTGGACCGAAGGCATCATCTCCGCGCTGGACTGGATCGGTATCGAGCGCGGGACGTACGAGGGTCCCTACTTCCAGTCCGCCTACGCCGCCGATCACACCGCCGCTGCCACCCGGCTCTACGGCGAGGGCAAGGCCTACTACTGCGACTGCACCCGCGACGACGTGGTGGCCCGCTCCGGCAACAAGCACACCGGCTACGACGGCTTCTGCCGCGACCGCGCGCTCGGCCCGGGCGAGGGGCGCGCGCTGCGCTTCCGCACGCCGGACGAGGGTGAGACGGTGGTCGAGGACCTGGTCCGTGGCAAGCCGACCTTCGAGAACAAGCTGATCGAGGACTTCGTCATCGCCCGCAGCGACGGCTCGGCGGTGTTCCTGCTGGCCAACGTGGTCGACGACATGAGCATGGGCATCACCCACGTGTTCCGCGCCGAGGAGCACCTGCCCAACACCCCCAAGCAGCAGCTGCTCTGGGAGGCGCTGGGCGTGACCCCGCCGGTCTGGGGGCACGTGCCGGTCATCGTCAACGAGAAGCGGCAGAAACTCTCCAAGCGCCGCGACAAGGTCGCCCTGGAGTCGTACCGGGACGAGGGCTACCTCGCCGCCGCCATGCGCAACTACCTGATGCTGCTCGGCTGGGCGCCCACCGGCGACCGGGAGATCGTCCCGTGGTCGGTGATCGAGGAGGAGTACCGGATCGAGGACGTCAACCACGCCCCGGCCTTCTTCGACGTCAAGAAGCTGCGGGCGTTCAACGGCGAGTACATCCGGGCGCTCACCCCGAGCGAGTTCACCCAGGTCTGCGCGCCGTGGCTGACCGGCACCGACACGATCCCGGCGCCGCGCTGGGAGCCGGAGAAGTTCGACGCCGACGTCTTCATGGCGATCGCCCCGCTCGCCCAGACGCGGATCGCGGTGCTCTCCGAGATCGTCGACTACGTCGACTTCCTCTTCCTCGACGAGCCGGTCCACGACGAGGCATCCTGGACGAAGGCCATGAAGGAGGGCGCGGCGGACATTCTGGACGGGACGGCGGCCGCCTTCGGCGCCCTGACCGACTGGTCGGCCGAGGCCCTCAAGACCGCGCTCGAGCAGGTGGGCGAGGCGCGAGGTCTCAAATTGGGCAAGACCCAGGCACCGGTACGGGTCGCCGCCACCGGCCGCACGATCGGTCTGCCGCTCTTCGAGTCGCTCGAGGCGCTCGGCCGTGAGCGCACTCTGGCGCGCATCGCCGCAGCTCGCGCCCGGGTTTGACGCCATTACCGCATCCGGCGGCCGGTTGGCCACAGCCGGTCGTCGGATCCGGTGAAGGCATCCTCTGCACGGGTGGCCGCCACCCCCACGTATTGCGAGGACTTGATACTGTTCGGCCGCTGATCAACGGTCGAAACGTCTTGTCAGCCGTCCCCCAAATGGCTCCAATTCACCCGGCCTCGAGATGCGGCCGGGCCGCCGTCCGGGAAGGCTGAGGGGCCAGGCCGCACGAGCAGCGGTTCACTTGTCCATGTCCATCCACGTGCGGGGGAGGTCGGATGGTGCGAGGGACGATCACCAGATTGGTGTCGGTGGTGGGCGCACTGGCCGTCGCGGTCATGCTCGCCGTCGGCACGGCTCCGGCCGCGCACGCCGCGCCGAAAGCGGCGGTCAAGCCGACCGGGGCGCAATTGACCGGCACGGGCATCAAGAGCCCGATCGTCGTCCGGCAGGATGCCGAGCCCAAGCTCTTCCAGATGCTGTACAACGAGGTCAGCTGGCTGGCCACCGAGTCACCGCAGACGTCGGCGCCGAAAGCCGCCAAGCTGGGCCCGAAGTTCACGGTGACACTGCTGGTCAAGGACGCGCCGCACCAGGTGTACGACCTGTACCCGCTGGCTGCCGGCGGTCCCCGGGCGTTCCGCCCGGCCAAGCAGCCCTCGGGCAAGAAGGCGGCCGGCTGGTTCTACGGCCGGCTCTCGATGTCGGAGTCGCTGCGCCTCGGCGGCGCGCCGCTGAAGGCCAAGCCGGACGTGGTCAACGGCGGCATCGGCGGTGGCGTCGGCGAGGATCTCAACGCCGCGGAGTACGACCCGGTCGAGAGCGTGAACGAGGCCTTCACCGAGTTCCGCCGACTGTTCCTGCTCAACGGCGCGGTCCTGCTGATCATTCTGGTCGGCCTGGCCGGCATGGCGTTCCTGATCCGCCGCCGGATCTGATCTATCCGGTGCTGAGGCCCGGCCGTTCCCCGCTCGCGGGGACCGCGCCGGGCCGCTGCGTCTCCGGGTCCCGGCCGCTCCTGCGGGCCGCGTGCTCAATCATGCTCACCAGGTCAGCGAGGTCCGCGTCGAACTCCGCGTCGTCACCGCCGGCGGGGCGGTCCTCGCTCTCCGGGGCGGGCACCCGGGGCAGGCCGCCGGTCACCTCGCCGGTGGTGTAACCCAGCAGGAAGGCGCAGATCAGCCGGGCCAGGCGGGGCACCTCGGCGCCGGGCACCCCGGCGTCGTGCAGGATGCCGCGCAGCGCCGCGGTCAGCCAGGAGGCCGACGCGCCGGCCGCGGAGCGGTTCAGCAGCAGGGGGAACGCGCTGGGGTGCGCGTGCGCCAGCGAGCGCACGGCACGGCCGAGCGCCCGCAGCCGGTGCCGCCAGTCGATGTCGGCCGGGTCGTCGCCGACCGCCGTGCCCAGTTCCAGATGCAGCAGGTCGACCAGACCGTCCAGCAGGGCGTCCTTGCCCCCGACGTACGGGTAGAGGGCCATCGAGGTGAGCCCGACCCGCTCGGCGACCGCCCGCATCGACATCGCCGCGAGGCCGCGCTCGTCCACCAGGGCCAGTGCCTGGTCGAGGATCAGCCGTCTCTTGTCGTCCACCGGCTCAAGCTGACCAGTCCGGCCGCCACCACGAGCGAAACGCGCCCAGAGCCCGTCCCGCACTCACCCGTACGAGACACCCGCCCTGAAGCGCAACCACCACGCATTGCGCCCGCCGGTGCCGAGGGCGCCGAAAACGGCGAGCGAAGCGTGGTCGTTTTCGGTGCCCTCGGCACCGGCGTCAAAGGGCGCAATGCCGCCGAGCGACAGCGAAGGCCAGCAAGCTCAGCGCGACAGCGAAGGCCAGCAAGCTCAGCACCAGCGGCCGGGCGGGCGGCCGCGGCCCGCGGCGCGGCGGCGGGGGCGCACCGCCC
>NZ_JBEZZB010000267.1:0-8971 GCF_040638955.1 Actinoplanes sp. NPDC024001 | reverse complement strand
GGCGCCGCGTACGTCCCCGCGGCGCCGGCGGCCGGTTCAGCGCGACGGTCCGCCGCGCCGGCGTGGGCGGACGCGCGCGATCGTGCTGCGCGACCGGCAGAGCGGGCGGATCAGGACCGGTTCGGCGGGTCCGGCGCCGTCGCCGGCCTCCCCGGCATCCCCGGTCCCGCCGAAGTCGAACGGGTCGTCGAACGGCGTCATCCGGCACTCCGCTGCCCGGAACCCTGCAGCGCCGCGCAGCCGGACTCGTCGGGCAGCAGCGGCCGGAACATGACCCGCCACTGCTTGCCGCCGGACTCCCACGGCGTCTGCTGGTTCGCTTTCTGCGCGGCGGCCCACACGGCGTCCTTCTGCGCGCCGGTCACGCTGAGGCAGTGGACATCGAGGGCCGGGTTGAGCGCTTCGCCGGGCAGCGCGGGCCCGGGCCACGGCACCGGCGCGCCGCCGAGCCCGTCATCGGATTTCACGTACGGGCTGGCGATGGCCGCCACCTCGTCCGGCTCGTACGGCTTGGTGGCCGTGGACAGGCCGGTGAGCTTGTCGACGAAGGCCGCGAGCTTCTTGCGGGCCGCCTTCTGCTCCGCGGTCAGCGCCGGGTCGTCCGGCTGAGCCTCCCGCAGGGCGATCGCCTCCACGGTCTCCGTGCCGTAACCGGTGTCCACCGTGACCCGCGTGCTGGGCACGTCGGCGACACCCGGCGACCCGAAGTCGGCGCCGTCCTTCACCCCGGCGGCGACCGCCTCGGCGGCCAGTTTCCGCACCGTCCCCGGCTCGATCCGCTGCACCTGCAGGTTCGGCAGGGCCGGGCCGGGCGCGATCAGCGGCACCGGACCGTCGGTGATCACCCGGCCGTCGGCGTAGACGGTGACCATCGGCAGCCGGCCGACGAGGTAGTCCGGCGGCACGAACCCACCGCGATAGTCGACGCGCAGGGCGACCCGGTCCGGATCGCCGGCGGGAACCGAGGCGCTCTCCAGGGCCGGCCCACCGGCGGCGCCGTCGCCGGCGCTGGTCTCGGCGGCCGTGCCGGGCCGGGCGCAGGCGCCCAGCAGCAGGACGGGGATTGCGGCGGCCACGAGCAGGCCGCGGGTGGCCGTCAAAGACTTAGTCATGATGGGTACGACGATGTGGCCCAGGCCACGGTTCCTGGCGCCGGCGACTTTCCCGCCGAAAGTGTGCGAGTTACCCGACGGCCCTGCTCAACGGCCTATTCAGCCACCACGCGGGCCCGGCGCCCGAGCACCTCGACCACGTCACCCGGGTGCAGCTGGCGGCCGCGCCGCAGGTCGACCTCGCCGTTCACGGACACGTCACCGGAGGCGATGAGGATCTTGCCCTCGCCGCCGGTGTCGATGAGGTCGGCCAGCTTCAGGAACTGGCCCAGCCGGATCATGTCGCCGCCGATCGGCACGTCTCGCATCCGAACATCATCCCCCGTTCCGAAAAACTTCTGCGAACCGGTTGAACCTTCCGGGCTCGTGATCCGAACTACATCTCGTGAGGCTTCTGGGGATGGCCCGCCGCGCGGGCGTGCTGGCCGCTGTGACCGCTGCTGGTGTGCTCGTCGCCGCCGGCCCGGCCGCGGCCGACGTGACGGTGAGCCCGACGAGCGCGCCGCAGGGCAGCGGGGCGAACCTGTACTTCCACGTGACCAACTCCGGCGCCGCGCCGGTGACCGAGGTGACCTTGCGGATCCCGGCGGACAGCCCGATCGCCGAGGTCTATCCGCTGTCGGTCGACACGTGGGCGCCGAAGATCGAGTGGCAGGACCTCAGCGAGCCGCTGACCTCCATCCACAACGGCACGCCGGTGACGAAGGCGCCGAGTGCCGTGACGTGGATCGCGATGGGCACCACGCTCGCCCCGGGCCAGGCCACCGACCTCGGCGTCGCGGTGGGCCCGCTGCCGACGCTGAGCACGCTGAAGTTCCCGGTGGAGACGAAGTTCGCCGACGGCACGGCCGGCCCGGCCATGTCGGCGACGCTGACGCTGACCCCGTCGGACGGTGCGGCACCGGCCCACCACGGCGGCAACGGCACGACCGGCAACGGCACCACCGGCAGTGGGCTCACGCCGGGCGAGGAGGCGGCGTACGCCGACATCGTCGCGAAGGCCGAGGAGGGCCCGTCGGTGCTGTCCATGGCCGGCTGGGTGGTGGCCGTCCTGGCGCTGCTCGGCGCCGGCTGGATGATGCTGCGCAACCGGCACCGGGCCGAGGAACGGGCCGAGGAGGAACCGGACGACACCCCCACCGAACCGGAGACCGACGAGGGCGAGAAGGAGCCCGTCGCGGCCGGTCGCTGGAGCCTGAAGGGCCAGTAGTACTTCCCACGCAGGCCGGGCCTGCGAGCGGGAAAACCTCACGCGGGTGGGCGTGAGGACGTCGTGGGGAGGCGCGTGGGGCGCTGACCACGACCGGCGGGTGGGGCCCCGGGCAAGGCCCATGATCCGCGCGTCGGGCGGGCGGGGAGAGATTCCCGCCCGCCCGACTCCGCCGATCCCCGAGTCAGACAGCCACCACGCGTTCGGTGCGCAGGGCGTCGATGATCTCCCGTTCCACCCGGTCCGACTCGTCGTGCGGGACCTGGCACGTGCCGGCCGCCAGGTGACCACCCCCGCCGTAGCGCAGCATCACCTCGCCGATGTCCACCGGTGAGCTGCGGTCCAGGATCGACTTGCCGCAGGCGAACACGGTGTTGAGTTTCTGCCGGCCCCAGATGATGTGCACCGAGACGCGGGCCTCCGGGAACAGCGCGTAGACCATGAACCGGTTGCCCGCCTCGATGACCTCCTCGTCGCGCAGGTCCACGATCACCACGTCACCGTCGAGCCGGCAGACCCGGTGCAACTGCTCCACGAACCGGGCCGAGCAGTCGTGGAACAGCTGGGCGCGTTCGGCCACGTCCGGCAGGGCGAGGATCTCGTGCACGTCCTGGATCTCGATGCACGCGTCGATGAGCTGCATCATCAGCTGGTAGTTGGAGATCCGGAAGTTCCGGAACCGGCCGAGCCCGGTCCGGCTGTCCATCAGAAAGTTGAGCAGGGTCCAGCCGGTGGGGCTGAGGATGTCGGTCAGGGTGTAGTCGGCCGAGTCGGCCTGGTCGACGGCGCGCATCAGGTCGTCGGAGACCTGCGGGAACCGCTGCCGGCCACCGAAGTGCTCGTAGATGACCCGGGCCGCCGAGGGCGCCTCGGCGTCGATGATGTGGTTGTCCCGGTCGCCCTCGTTGCGCAGCGTCTCCGAATGGTGGTGGTCGTAGACCTGGTAGGCGCGGGCGTCGTACGGCAGGTTGGTGAGGATGTCCCGGTCGGTCACCTCGACGACACCGTCCTGCACGTCTTTCGGGTGCACGAACATGATGTCGTCGATCATGTCGAGGTGCCGCAGCAGCACGGCGCACACGAGACCGTCGAAGTCGCTGCGGGTCACGAGCCGGTACTTCACGGGGTCCCCCTCGATAACAGACAGCCGGACCTGAGCTGGCCGAACTGAGCCAGCCAAACACGAGACAGCCAGACCTTTGGCACCATTTTGCCACTTTTTTCGCGAAGGCCCGGGTGGCATCGACGTATGGACGTGTTCACCGCCACTTCGTCCCGCTTTCCAGGAAGCAGATGAACCGGTTCGGGTGGCGGCTGCGTAAGGTTCTGACGGACGGCATCGAACCGGTCGGAGGACACGCAGAAGATGGACCACGCACCTCAGCTCATCCAGGAGCGCAGCGCGCCGCCAGCCACGCTGGTGATCTTCGGCGCCTCCGGTGACCTGACCCGGCGCAAGCTGCTGCCGGCGGTCGAGAGCCTGGCCCGGCACAACCGGCTGCCGGACCAGTTCGCGCTGGTCGGTGTCGCGCGGACGGCGATGAGCGACGAGCAGTTCGCGGCGAGCGCGCTGGGCGACCGCAGCCTCGCCGACAAGCGCCAGTTGCAGGGCGGCGTGCGTTACGTCGCCGGCGGCTACGACGACCCGGAGACCTACAAGCGGCTCGCCGAGACCCTCGACGAGCTGGACGCACAGCGCGGCACCTCCGGCAACCGGCTGTTCTACCTCTCCACCCCGGCCGGCGCCTTCGAGCCGGTGATCAACGGCCTGGCCGGCGCCGGGCTCAACCAGCAGCGCGAGGGCTCCTTCTCCCGCCTGGTCATCGAGAAGCCCTACGGGCGGGACCTGGCCACCGCCCGCGAGCTCGACGGCGTCGTGCACAGCGCGTTCGACGAGGCGCAGGTCTTCCGGATCGACCACTACCTGGGCAAGGACACCGTCCAGAACGTGCTGGCGCTGCGCTTCGCCAATTCGATCTTCCAGCCGATCTGGGACCGCTCGTGGGTCGACCACGTGCAGATCACCGTGGCCGAGACGCTCGGCGTCGGCACCCGCGGCGGGTTCTACGAGCACGCCGGCGCGATGCGTGACATCGTGCAGAACCACGTGCTGCAGGTTCTCGCTCTGGCCCTGATGGAGCCGCCCGCCTCGTTCGGCGCCGAGGGCCTGCGCAACGAGAAGGTGAAGCTGCTGCAGGCGATACGGCTCCCCACCGACCGCGACATCGCCGAGGCCGCCGTGCGCGGGCAGTACACGCGGGGTGGCACCCGCGAGGAGCTGATGGCCGGCTACCGCGAGGAGGTCGGCGTCGACCCGCTGTCGCGCACCGAGACCTACGCGGCGATGCGCCTGAACGTGGACAACTGGCGCTGGGCCGGCGTGCCGTTCTACGTGCGGACCGGTAAGCGACTGCCGGCCCGGCTGACCGAGGTGGCGCTGCAGTTCCAGCGCCCGCCGCACCTGCCGATCCCGAACGACCAGCTCACCGGGCTGGAGGCGGACGCGCTGATCCTGCGGATCCAGCCGAACGAGGGCATCTCGCTGCGCTTCGGCGCGAAGGTGCCGGGTCACTCGTTCCGGGTGCGCACCGCCAGCATGGACTTCTCGTACGAGTCGACGTTCGCCGAGGAGTCCCCGGAGGCCTACGAGCGGCTGCTGCTGGACGCGCTGATCGGCGACGCGTCGCTGTTCATCCGCAGCGACGAGGTGCAGCAGTGCTGGCGGATCGTCGACCCGATCATCGAGCACTGGGAGCGGGACAACTCGCCGATCCCGACCTACGAGGCGGCGTCCTGGGGCCCGACCGACTCGGACCGGCTGATCGGCCGCCACGGCCGGAAGTGGCGCAACGCGAGCTGACGTCGCGTTCCCTGCGGCGCGGGACGGGCTCGCATAGGGTGTTGCTAGCCCGCCCCGCTCCCCCGGAAAGAAACACGCCTATGCAGGTTTCGGTCGCCCACCATCCACCGAACACGGCCGTTCTCGTTCTGCGCGGATCCCTCGACATCGACACCGCGCCCGCCCTCAAGGCCAACCTCGGCCGCCTCGTCGAGCGTCCCGCCCCGCGCGTCGTGGTGGACGTCTCCGGTCTCGACTTCTGCGACTCGATGGGCGTCGGCGTGCTGGTCACCGCGCACGGCCGGGCCACCGAACGCGGCGGCTGGGTCCGTCTGGCCGCCCCGTCCGGTTTCCTCCGGCGCCTTTTCGACACGCTCGGCCTCAGTGATTACCTGCCGATGTTCGCGGATGTCAGCACGGCGCTGCAGGACTGACACCCGTACCCCAGGGTCAGCGTGTGCCCGCGGCCACCGCGTCGAGGGCCGCGACCGCCGCACCGCGCGCGCCGGCCATGTCCAGGTCCGGCACCAGGGCGAAGGTCGCCGCCCGGGCCTGCTCGTCGCGCAGCTGGGTGTTCTCCCGGACGGTGTTGAGGAACCACTGCCGGAAGTGCGGCGCCGCCTCCACGACTCCCCCGCCGAGGAAGTAGGCGTCCGGGTCGGTGAAGTTCGCCGCGATGGTGAACAGCTTGCCGATCGCTTTCGCCTGCTGGGTGAAGACGGCCAGCGCGAGCGGGTCGTCCTTCTCGCCGAGGCCGCGCAGCAGCTTGGCCGCCTTCTCGACCGGCTCGCCGGCGAGCGGGTGGTCCGGGAAGCGCTTCAACCAGTACGGCAGCAGGTTCTTCTTGATGCCGGTGAGCGAGGCGATGCTCTCCACGTCGCCGGCGAAGCCGCAGTTGCACTCGGGCACGAACTGGTCGGCCTCGAGCACGCCGAGCAGCGGGATCTGCACGTGGCCGAGTTCGCCGGCCATCCCGGCGGCGCCGCGGATCACCTTGCCGTTCTCGACGACGCCGCCGCCGAGGCCGGTGCCGACGATCGCCGAGACCGAGGACCTCTCCAGCGCGGCCGTCCCGAAGTGCCGGTGGTGGGCGTAGAGCGCGGCGGCGTTGGCGTCGTTGTTGTAGATCACCGGCAGGCCGAGCCGGGCTTCCAGGGCGCCGCGGATGTCGAAGCCGTGCCAGGACACCTGATTGAAGTTGGTCGCGCCCTTGGACGAGATCACCCCGTGCGCGCTGGCCGGGCCCGGCGTGTCCAGGCCGACCGCGCGGACCAGCGACAGGGGGGTGCTGGTCAGCTCGAGGATGCCGGTGAACGCGGCGGCGAGCTGCTCGACGGCTGACTCCGGGCCGTCGAGCACCCGGCTCGGGTTCTCCACGAGGTGGCTGACGAGGAACTGCCCGGTCGCGTCGAGGACGGTGGCGTTGTTGCAGGTGCCGCCGTTGTCGAGGCCGACGACGACCCAGGAGGCCGGGGTGCGTACGGTTTCTGCCTGATCCACGGTCTTGAGCCTACGTCCGAGGGCCTGCCGGGGACACGGGTGCGCCCGGATTGCGAGAGCGTTAGTCACGGTTGCAGCGGCGCGGCGACGGGCCGGACGGGCCGAACCGTCTGGCATGACGCGCCGTACCGTGCTCGCCGGGTCCATCGCCACCGTCGCCCTGACCGCCACCGGTCTGGGGGTGTCCGCGCCCGCCGCGGCCGAGATCCAGACGGCCACGGCGGCTCCCGTGAGAGAGCAGACGCTGCTCAGCGGCGACCCGATCGCGCACCTGCTGCGCCGCGCCACGTTCGGCGCCACGCCGGAGTCCCTGGCCGAGGCGCGCAAGCTGGGTGTGGCCGGCTGGCTGGACCGGCAGTTCGCGCCGGCGAAGATCGACGACGCGGTCTGCGACCGCGTCCTGGCCCGGCTGCCGCTGGCCGGCGCCGACGGTGCGACGGTGCGCGCGAAACTGCCGAAGCACTCGTACGACGCCTTCAGCCAGCTGGGCCGGGCCGCGATCGCCCGGGCCGCGTGGAGCAACCGGCAGCTGTTCGAGTCGGCGGTCGCGTTCTGGGCCAACCACCTGCACGTCGCCGCGCCGTCCAGCGGTGTCTGGGACACCCGCGCCGACTACGACGTCCAGGTCATCCGCAAGCACGCGTTCGGCCGCTTCGCCGACATGCTCAAGGCCAGTGCCCGGCACCCGGCGATGCTGACCTACCTGGACCAGCGCTCGTCGACGAAGGCGCACCCGAACGAGAACTACGCCCGTGAGCTGATGGAGCTGCACACCGTCGGCGTGCGGCACACCGAGAAGGACGTGCTGGCCGCCGCCCGGCTGCTCACCGGCATGACGGTCGGCAACTCCGGCGGCTACGTCTACGACGCGTCCCGGCACGCCACCGGCGCGGTCGACATCCTCGGTTTCCGGCACGCCAACGCCGCCGCCGACGGGGAGGCCGCCGCGATGGCGTTCCTGGACCACCTGGCCCGGCAGCGGGCCACCGCGGTACGGATCGCGCACAAGCTCAGTGTCCGGTTCGTCGCGGACGAGCCGCCGGCCGCGCTGGTCGAGCGTCTCGCCGACGTCTACCTGAAGAACGACACCGCGATCGTCCCGGTCCTGCGGGCGCTGTTCACCTCGCCCGAGTTCGCCGCGTCGACCGGGCGCAAGACCCGCACCCCGTTCGAGGACCTGGTGGCGACCGTGCGCGTGCTGGGCCTCAAGCCCGACGCCACCGGGACGAAGTCGCTCGACGCGCTCTACAACGCCCTGGTCGACGCCGGCAACGCGCCGTTCCGCTGGAGCGCGCCGAACGGTTTCCCGGACGTGGCCGCCGTCTGGGCCTCGCCGACGGCGTTCCTGCTGCGCTGCAACCTGCACCTGAACCTGGCCGCCGGCTGGTACCCGAAGCAGCTGACCCGCCCGGCGGACCTGCTGAAGTCACTGGTCCCGGTGCTGCCGGCGACGTACGGCGCGCTGGTGGACGCGCTCGCCGTCCGCCTGATCGGGGCGAAACTGCCGGCCACCCACACCGCGGCCGTGCTCAGCGTCGCGGACAAGCTGCCGACCAGTCCTCTGACCGCCAAGGACAAGTCGCTCGCCGGCGCCGCGCCGTACCTGATCGCACTGGTCCTGGACTCGCCGTCGTTCGCATTGAGGTGATCATGACGACTCGTCGCAGCGTTCTCGGGAACGGCATCCTCGCCGGAGCGTGTGCCGGGCTCGCCGGCGCGACCCTGAGCACCCGGCTCGCGTACGCGGCCGACGCCGGCGCCGGCAGGTACACCGGGGACACCCTGGTGGTGGTGTCGCTGCGCGGCGGCTTCGACGGGCTGAGCGCGATCGCCCCGATCGGCGACCCGCACTACTACCGGGCGCGCCCGGCGATCGGCGTGCCGAAGAACCGGGTGATCGCCGGCGACGGCATGTTCGGCCTGCACCCGGCGCTGGCGCCGCTGCTGCCGCAGTGGAAGGCCGGCCGGATGGCCGCCGTGCACGCGGTCGGCCAGGCCGACCCGACCCGGTCGCACTTCGCCGCCATGGAGGCGATGGAGAACGCGGCGCCCGGCACCTCGATCCGCACCGGCTGGCTGGACCGGATGCTCGGCCTGACCGGCGCCACCAGCCCGCTCGCCGGCGTCTCGGTCGGCCGGGCCATGCCGGCCCGGATCCTCGCCGGACCGGCGGCCGACCTGTCGATGAGCAGCCTCGACGACGTCGCCCTGGCCGGGGACGGCAAGCGGCCGCTCCCGCCACGGCCGGCTCCAGACCCTGGTCGGTGAGCACCGCCGGCCGGATGCCGTGTGCGAACTCGCGCAGCTCGC
>NZ_JBEZZB010000266.1:0-9023 GCF_040638955.1 Actinoplanes sp. NPDC024001 | reverse complement strand
GACCGGCTGGTGCGCGACGGACCGGCCGCGCACCGGCGCCGGGGCGCAGGCCGCCACCGAGAGGTGCCCGAGGGCCACGTCGAGCAGGTGCACGCCGCCGATCTTCGCCTCGACGCGCAGGGTGGAGGCCTCGGCGCCCACCTGCCGCCCGCGGAACTCGTGCCGCACCCGGCCGAGCGAGAGCCGCACGGCGAGCGCCTCCGGTTCCGCCTCCGACATCCGGCCGAGCAGGCTCAGCGACAGGTGCGCGCCGGCCTTGCGCAGCGTGCTCACCTTCTTGCCGCCGGCGGTCACCTCGAGCACGGCGGGCCGGTAGTCGACCTTCGAGGAGGCGCGGTCGCCGCCGGCGGTCACCTCCAGCGTGGGCTGGGTGACGACCTTGATCGAGATCTCCTGCGGGGTGCCGGCGAACAGGCTCAGGTCGCCCAGGGCGACACCGGCCCCAGAGCGTACGCCGATCCGCCCGTCCCGCATCCGCACCAGGTCGGTGGCGCTCTGCGTGGAGCCGGTCGGGCCGACCCGCAGCAGGCTGGTCCGCCGGGCGCTGTGGGTGATGTCGTTGATCGCCTGGATGCCCGGCACCGCCGCGTTGCCCTCGAGCACGGAGAGGCCGCCGAGCATCGTCGCGGTCCGGGTGAGCGGCCCGGTCTTGCCGCACAGGTACGCGTCGTCCCACGTCGCCGCGGCCTTCGCGGTACCCAGTTTCGCGGTGGCGAGCCCGCCCGCGTCCACGTCGGCCAGGTCCACGCCGGCCGGACCGGACCGTCCCGGGGCGCGGTGTTCGACCGTCGCGTCGCCGGCCGGGATGCCGAGGACGCGGGCGTCGGCGTAACGGGCGGTGGCGACGGTCTTGTGGGGCTTGGCCGAGCTGTCGGCGGTGCCGCGGGCGACGGCGAGCCGGACGTCGGCGAGGGCGGGCAGGCCGGGTGCCAGCGGGCCGGGATCGAGCACCGCGATCTTCGCGAGGTCGGCCTGCGAGCGGGCGGTGAAGCCGCCGACGGAGCAGTTCGGGTCCGCTGCCGCGGCGGGTGTGGCGGGGAGGAACAGGGCGGCCACGGCTGAGGCAGCTCCGAGGCGAGCGATCGGCATGAGCATCCCTTCCGGGTGGGGAAGTTGTCCGACCTTTCATCGCCTCGCGCGCTTCAGGGGCTACGGGACTGCCGAGTAGGGCTCACGATGAGCACACACCGGCAATTAGGACAGATAACCAGTTACCGGCGCAGGATTCCGTCGTTCAACGATCCGACCGGTCCTCCTGGTAGGTCGCCCCACCGGTGGATTCCTCGGTCAGCGGGCGAGCCCCACCCTCGGGCGGGCCGGCCGCGGACTGCCCGCCGGCCGCCAGCTCCGGGAACTTCGCGTCGAACGCCGGGCGCTCGGACCGGATCCGCGGCATCCGGTCGAAGTTGCGCAGCGGCGGCGGGCTCGACGTGGCCCACTCCAGCGAGTTGCCGTGACCCCACGGGTCGTCCAGCGTGGTGACCTGCCCGGCCCGGTACGACTTCCACACGTTGTAGATGAACGGCAACGTCGCGACACCCAGGATGAACGCGCCGACCGTGGACACCATGTTCAGCGTGGTGAAGCCGTCGCCGGGCAGATAGTCCGCGTACCGCCGGGGCATGCCCTCGGCGCCGAGCCAGTGCTGCACCAGGAACGTGGTGTGGAAGCCGATCAACGTCAGCCAGAAGTGCAGCTTGGCGAGCCGCTCGTCGAGCATCCGGCCGAACATCTTCGGGAACCAGAAATAGATGCCGGAGAAGACCGCGAACACGATCGTGCCGAACAGCACGTAGTGGAAGTGCGCCACCACGAAGTAGCTGTCGTGCACCTGCCAGTCGATCGGCGGCGACGCCAGCAGCACCCCGGTCAGGCCGCCGAGCAGGAACGTCACCAGGAAGCCGATCGCGAAGAGCATCGGCGACTCGAAGGTGATCTGGCCGCGCCACATGGTGCCGATCCAGACGAAGAACTTCATCCCGGTCGGGATCGCGATCAGATAGCTGAGCAGGCTGAAGAACGGCAGCAGCACCTGGCCGGTGGCGAACATGTGGTGCGCCCACACGCTCATCGACAGCACCGTGATCAGGATGGTCGCCGCGACCAGCGTCTTGTAGCCGAAGACCGGCTTGCGGCTGAAAACCGGGACGACCTCGGTGATGATGCCGAAGAAGGGCAGGGCGATGATGTAGACCTCGGGATGGCCGAAGAACCAGAACAGGTGCTGCCAGAGCATCGGCCCGCCGGTCGCCACGTTGAAGACCTGCGCGTCCAGTATTCGGTCGGCGGCGAGCGCGAAGAGGGCGGCCGCCAGGAACGGGAAGACCAGCACCACCAGCAGGCTGGTCAGCAGGATGTTCCACGTCATGATCGGCATCCGGAACATGGTCATGCCGGGCGCCCGCAGGCAGACGATCGTGGTGATCATGTTGACCGCGCCGAGGATGGTGCCGACACCGGAGATGGCCAGGCCGACCACCCAGGCGTTGCCGCCGATGCCCGGCGAGTGCGCCGCGGTGCTCAACGGTGTGTACGCCGTCCAGCCGAAGTCCGCCGCACCGCCCGGCACGAAGAACCCGCCGAACGCGATCAGGCCGCCGAACAGGTACAGCCAGTAGGCGAACGCGTTCAACCGGGGGAACGCCACGTCCGGAGCGCCGATCTGGATCGGCACGACGAAGTTGGCGAACGCGAACACGATCGGCGTCGCGAAGAACAGCAGCATGATCGTGCCGTGCATGGTGAACAGCTGGTTGTACTGCTCCGGCGAGAGGATCTGCATGCCCGGCCGGCCCAGCTCGGCACGCATCAGCAGCGCCATCGCGCCGCCGAGCACGAACCAGACCATGGCGGTCGCGCCGTACATGATCCCGATCTGCTTCGCGTCCGTGGTGCGGATGGTGCGGGCCAGCCACGAACCGCGGACCTGGCGCCGCAGCGGATGCGGCCGGGTCTGCACGGGGCGGGGTGCAACAGCGGTCATCGGATCTCTCCGCTTCGAAGATCACGTAACGCACACTCTGCACCGTTCGTACCGCTCCGGCGGCGGGTTGCCAACCCGAGCCACATCCATCAGTACGGATCAAGGGGCTGGACGTGCACCATCCGCACAAGCACGCATCGCCGCGGACAATTCGGCCCCCGGGGGCACCTCGAGGTCCGGCACGACGCCGGTGCCCTCCCAGTTGCCGCCGGTCACCGGGTCACGCACCACGCCGTACGGGATCAGCGCCACCACGTGCGGCGAGATCCGTACCGGGGTGCAGTGGTCCGAGGCGCCGGCGGTGGCCTGGCCGATCACCGTGACCCCGCGGTTCTGCAGGACATAGGCGAGCGCCTCCCCCGACGAATAGGTGCGCTCGCTGGTCAGCACGACCGCCCGGCGTCCCCAGCCCGGATGGCCGGCCGTGGTCCGGACGTGGTCGACACCGTCCACAGTGGTGACCGTCGCCAGCGTCACCACCCGCGGCCCGAGCACGAACCCGGCGATCCGGGCCAGAGTCTCCATGTCGCCGCCGCCGTTGTTCCGCAGGTCGAGAACGAGCCCCCGGCAGCCGGCGGTCCGGGCGAACGCGCTGGTCACGAACGGTCCCGCGGGCTCCCAGGATTCCAGGCTGTCCACCCGCAGCACGGCGAGATCCGCATGCCGCTCCACCGCCGCCACCCCACCGCCGGCCCGCGCGATCGCCGCGCCGTCCGGCGGCGGCCATCCCATGGCCTGATCCCCATCGGGTACGAGCGAGCCGCCCGCATGGAACTCCAGCGTGAGGTGCCGCGAGACCCGGTGACAGATCTCCTCGATCCGCCGGCAGCCGGCCGCGCTGATCTGCTCAGCCGTCCCGCCGAACTCCCGGTCCAGCGCTTCCGCCAGCCGCGCGGCCCGCTCCCGGTCCGGCAGCAGCCGATCGGTCCAGCGCCCGATCCGGTGGGCGACGTGCGCCAAGCTCTCTCTCATGCACCGAAGCTAGGCCCCCTCCCACCCGTCCCCCGCCTCCCTCTGCCAAAGGCATAACCCCACCGCACCGTGCGAACGCGCGGTCCGCTTCACGGCCGGTCTGGTGAGGACTGTGCCCGCCAGTCGGGTGGGTCGGCGGGGCTGAGCAGCGGGTCGTCGGCGGCGAAGGTGCGCACCGGGCCCGGCGGCGTGAGCGGTCCCTCGAAGCGGACCGTGACACGCCCGAGGCCGCTCCCCCACACCCAGCCGGCGCCATGCTCGTCATGCCGCACGTCCTGACCCGGCCGCCAGACCGGGGACGAATCGGCCGGCTCCGGCTCCGGCCGGACTTCCGGTTCAGCCACCGCGGCGGCTGGTCCCTCAGCGATCGGCCCCGCTGCCTCCGGGCCCGATGACCGAAGCGCACCCGCACCTGTTACCGCACCGGCTCCGACCGCCGAGCTCAGCAGTGCAGCCGGGCCGGGCACGGAGGCAGGCAGGACAACGGCCGGCACCGGGACCGGGACGGGGTGATCGACCTCCTCCGGAACAGCGCCCACCGGCGCAGCCTCGGCCGGCCAGAACGGCTCCGGGAACAACGAGAAAAGGTCATCCTGCGCGAAATCCGCCAGGGTGGAGACCCCGACCCCGAGCAGCCGGATCCCGGCCGACGTGTCGATCTCGGCCAGCAGGCGGCGGGCCAGCTGGGCGACCAGCCGCGGGTCGTCGGTCGGCTGGTCGCGGGTGACCGCCCGGGTCACCGTGGTGAAGTCGTGGTGGCGGACCTTGATGTTGACGGTCCGGCCGGTCAGGCCGCCGGCGCGCAGCCGGCCCGCGACCCGGGCGGAGAGCAGGTCCAGCTCGCGGTTGAGCCGGCCGGTGTCGGTGAGGTCGACGTCGAAGGTCTCCTCGGCGGAGACCGACTTGGCTTCCCGCTCGCCCACCACCGGCCGGTCGTCGTCGGCGCGGGCCAGCCGGTAGAGACCGCCGCCGTGCGCGGTGCCGAACCAGTCGACGAGATCTTCCAGGGCCACCGCGGCGAGGTCGCCGACGGTGCGCACCCCGGCCCGGTGCAGGCGCTGCTCGGTGGCGGGGCCGACGCCGCCGAGCCGGCCCACCGGCAGCGGGTGCAGCACGTCAAGTTCCGCACCGGGCGGGACCACCGTCAGCCCGTCGGGTTTGTGCAGCTCCGAGCCGATCTTGGCGAGCAGTTTCGAGGAGGCCACCCCGACCGAGCCGGTGACGCCGCCGGTGGCGGCGGCGATGTCGCGTTTCACCGTCAGGGCGAGCTCGGTCACGCCGGTCACGCTGAGATCATGGTCGCCGGCGGCGAGATCCAGGTACGCCTCGTCGATGCTCACCTGCTCGACGAGCGGTGTCACCTCGGCCAGCAGGGCCATGACGATCTCGCTGGTCTTCTTGTACGCCGCGAACCGTGGCGACAGGTAAGCCGTGCCGGGCGGGCACCGCCGCCGCGCCTGAGCCATCGGCATCGCCGACCGAGCACCGAACGCCCGCGCCTCGTAGGAGGCGGTGGACACGACGCCACGCCCGGCCACCCCGCCGACGATGACCGGTTTGCCGCGCAGCGACACCTTGTCCCGCTGCTCCACCGCGGCGAACATCGCATCCAGGTCGACGTGCAGGATGCTGGGCTCGGCTCTCAGCGGTCCCCGTCCTTCCTCTCCGGCGCCCCGGAAGGGCACACCGGAGAAGACTAAGCCGGGGGTACGACATCCGGATTCAAACTGAGTGCCAGCGTCCCGGCCGTGGTGCCGACGATCAGCAGACCGGCCGTGGCTACGCAGGCGGTCGCCTGGTGATGGACCGGGATGGCGAGCTCCTGCCGGCCGGTCACCGGGTCCCACAGCCGGACGGTGGCGTCGTGACTGGTGGAGGCCAGCAGTGTGCGGCCGTCGTAGGCGGTGATCGTGCAGACTCCGGTGATCGCCCCGGTGTGCCCGGTGAAGGTGTGCACATGGGCGCCGGAGTGGACGTCCCAGACCCGCAGGGTCCGGTCGTCGCCGGCGGTGGCGAGCAGGCCCCGGCCGAGCGGGCAGGCGGCCCGGACCGGCCCCTGATGCCCGACGAGCACGATCAGTTCCCGGCCGGTGCTGGTCTCCCAGAGCCGGACCGTCCCCTCCTCCCCGCCGGAGGCGGCCAGCGCCGCGGAGTCCGGCGGCATTCGGCAGAGCACCGTGATCGGCGCGGTGTGCCCGGCCGCCCGCCGCCGGAACCGTTCGAGGGCGGTCCGCCGGTGGCGGGGTCCCCGTCCGGTTCCGGGGTCCCACAGCCGCACGACGCCGTCCTCGTCGGCGCAGGCCAGGCACTCCCGCCGGTCCCAGAGAACAGCGCAGACCGCCCGGGTCGCGCCCGGCCGGTCGGCCACGCGCGGCCGTTGGCCGCCGCCCAGGATCCACATCCGTACGGCCTGGTCGGCGCCCGTCGAGCAGAGCAGTGTGGTACGGCCGCTCCGCATCGTCGTGAGCGAGGTGACCGGCCCCGGCGGCCCGGTGAGCACCTGCCGCTGCGCACCGGTCGCGGCGTTCCGCAGCCGCAGCAGCCCGTCGCCGTGCCCGCAGGCCACCAGGGCCCGGTCGCCGTGCCAGGCCGGGACGAGCGCCGTCACCTCGGCGGCACGCGGCGACGCGGTGGCCGTACGGTCGCGGGTGTCCAGGTCCCAGAGCCGGACCGTGTTGTCACCGGCCGAGGCGAGCAGCGGCCGCCGGCGTACCGTGACCGCGCACAGGTCGAGGACCGGCGCGACGTGCCCGCTGAAGGTGCACAGGTGGGTGCCGGTGCGCGGATCCCAGAGCAGGACCGTCCCGTCGTCGCCGGCGGCGGCCAGCAGGTCGGCGCCGTGGATCCGGAGCGCGCACATGCTGCGGACCTGCCCGCCGGGGTGCCGGAGGGTGGCCCCGCGCCGGCCGGTCCGGGTCTCCCAGAGCCGGACCGTGCTGCCCGCCGCGCTGGCCACCAGCGCGCCGCCGGGGAAGATCAGGTGGCAGAGCGCGGTGACCGGCCCGTCGTGCGCCTCGACCCGCCACTGCTCGCCGTGTTCGGCCTCGGCCAGCCCGACCAGGCCGGTCCACCCGCCGAGCGCGATCGTCCCGTGGTCGTCGCAGGCCGCCGCGGTCGCCTCCCCGACGTCGGCGGTGATCTCCCGCACCGCGCCCGCGGCCGGCTCCCACAGGGAGACAGCCCCGTTGTGCCCCACGATCCCGAGCCCACCGGCCCGGGCGGGTGCGGCGGCGCCGGATCCGTACACCGGGAAGAGCGCCCGGACCTGCCCGGGCGAGCAGGTGAGCCGGTGGCGTTCCTGACCGGTGTCCGGGTCCCAGAGCCGGACGACGCCGTCCTCGCCGGCCGAGCCGAGCAGCGTACGCCCGCCGGTGCTGACCGGTCGCAGCGCGACCACCGCGCTGCCGGCGCGCAGCTGCCGGTCCTGCTGGCCGGTGTCCGGGTCCCAGAGCCGGACCGTGCCGCCCGCCGCGCCGCTGGCCAGCAGGGTGCGCCCGTCGCGGGTGACCAGCGAGCAGACCGAGCGGATCTCGCCGGTGTGCCCCTCCAGCACCGCCCATTCCATCCGGCGTTGCAGGGCCGCCCAGGCCGCCCGGTACGGCGCCCGGTGGTCGACGGCGACCCGCGCCTCCAGGGCCTCGATGGCGGCGGTGACGCTGAACATGGCGGCCCGCTCGGCCGGCCCGGCCCCGGTGGCCTGCGGGGTGAGCCGCAGCAGCCGGGCCCGCTGCTGGGCGAGGATGCTGCGGGCCCAGTCGGCGGCCGGGACGAGCCGCTGCAGGTCGGCGTAGAGCAGGTACTCGTCGTCGTCCAGCAACTCGTCGATCACCCCGCCGGCCGCCGCGTGCTGCGGCAGGCTTCGCAGCAGATAGGGGTCGGCGACCGCCCAGCCGCCGCTGCGCCCGTACCGGATCAGCCGGTCGCTGATCTGCCGCTGGTCCTGGGTGTTGCCGGCGACCGCGCCGCGGTCGCGCCGTAGCGCGTCGTCGAGAGCCTGGTGGAACAGCCGGAACCGGGCCGCCGGGCCGTCGCCGCTGGCCTCGACGATGAAGTTGGCGGCCGAGGAGCGGGCGAACTCGCCGAGTTCGGCGAGGCCGGTGGCGGCGCCCAGCGCCGCCAGCGCGACCTGCCACAGCTCGGCCGGCAGGCCGGGCGCCTGCGCGTAGGCCAGGGCGGTCAGCGCCAGCTTGGCGGTGGCGCCGCCGACGTTCGGCAACCGGGCGACGTACGCGTCGAGCGCCGCGTCCACGTCGGAGGAGAAGTCCAGCTCACCCGGGTCGGCCGGGGTGGTGTCGTAGAGGCCGTGCCGGCGCGCGGTGAGCCCGGCCACGAGGAAGTTGCGGTCGGCGAGCTCGGCGATGCGCGCGGCGACCGGTTCGGCGACGGCCGGATCAGCGTACGGGTTGCCGTCGCGTTCCGCCCCGACCAGCCGCAGGGTCGCCGCCGCGTACGCGGTGAGGTCCTCCACCTCGAAGTACTGCTCGTCGTCGAGGTCGACGACCACCCGGTCGGGGCCGAACAGGCGCAGCAGGTCACCGCCGTCGTCGCTGCGCCGGGTGCCGACCACCACCTGGGCGCCGGCCCGCCCGCAGGTCCGGGCTATCGGCAGCACGATCTCCTCGACGATCTGCTGGGCCTGTCCCGGGGTGACGGCCTCGTCGAGCGCGTCCAGGACCAGGTTGAACCGTTCGCCGGACCGGTCGGCGAGCCGCTTGGCCAGGGCCGGGGCGAGTTCCCGGACGTCGTCCGGTAGCCGGACCGCCGCCGCCCGGGCGATCTCGACGGCGACGTCGCGGGCGTGCTTGCCCTTGACGTGCACGGCGCAGGCGACCGAGCCGATCCGGGCTCTCACGGCGTCGTCGTCGGCCGGCAGCGCGGCCCGGATGCCGGCGTCCGCGGTGGTCACCACCCGGCCGAGGACCGCGGACTTGCCCACTCCGGGCGAGCCGGTGATCACCAATACCCGGTCGTCGGTGGTGGCCCGGTCGAGCCAGCCGGTGACCGCCCGCAGCGCGGCACGCCGGCCGCGGAACCGGTAGCCGGCCTCGGCGTCGACGGCGACGCCGCG
>NZ_JBEZZB010000265.1:0-9049 GCF_040638955.1 Actinoplanes sp. NPDC024001 | reverse complement strand
CGCACGAGCTGTCCGGGGGCGAGCGGCAGCGGGTGGCGATCGCCCGCGCGGTCGCCGGGAAGCCGCCGCTGCTGCTCGCCGACGAGCCGACCGGGGCGCTCGACTCCCGGTCCGGGGACGGGGTGATGGAGTTGCTCTTCGAGCTGCACGCGGGCGGGACCACGGTCATCGTGATCACCCACGACCGGGAGATCGCCGCGAGCCTGCCCCGGCAGGTCCGGATGAGGGACGGGCGGATCCGATGAGCCGGCTCTCCTTCCCGGACGTGGTGCGGGTCGGCGGCGTGGGCCTGCGAACCCGGCCGATGCGGGCGTTCCTCTCCGCGCTCGGCATCGCCATCGGCATCGCGGCGATGGTCGCGGTCGTCGGGATCTCGTCGTCGTCCGGCGCCGAACTGGACCGCACGCTCTCCTCGCTCGGCACCAACCTGCTCACCGTCGCGCCCGGCCACACCCTGCTCGGCGAGGAGGCCGAGCTGCCGCTGGAGGCCGAGTCGATGATCGAACGGGTGGACGGCGTGCAGGAGGTCACCGCGGTCGGCCGGGTCGACGACGCGAAGGTCTACCGGTCCGAGCACATCCCGCAGGCGCAGACCGGGGGCCTGGTCGCGTACGCGGCCCGCGGCGGGCTGCTCGGCACGGTCGGCGCCACCCTGCGCAGCGGGGTCTGGCTGAACCCGGCCACCGAGAGGTTCCCGGCGGTGGTGCTGGGCTCGGCCGCCGCCGAACGGCTCGGCATCGGGGCGGCCGGCCCGGACACCCAGGTGGTCATCGGCGACGTGCGGTTCACCGTGATCGGCATCCTGAACCCGGTGCCGCTGGCGAGCGAACTGGACAGCGCGGCGCTGATGGGCTGGCCGGCCGCGGCCGGTGCGCTGGACTTCGACGAGCACGCCACCACGGTCTACACCCGGTCGGTGGAGAGCCGGCTGGAGACCGTACGCGGGCTGCTCGCCGCCACCGCCAACCCGGAGGCGCCGAACGAGGTGGACGTGTCCCGCCCGTCCGACGCGCTCGCCGCCAAGCAGGCCACCAGTCAGGCGTTCGCCGGGCTGCTGCTCGGCGTCGGCGCGGTGGCGCTGCTGGTCGGCGGGGTCGGGGTGGCGAACACGATGGTCATCTCGGTGCTCGAACGGCGGCCGGAGATCGGTCTGCGGCGGGCGCTGGGCGCCACCCGGGGGGCAGATCCGTACCCAGTTCCTCGCCGAGTCCCTGCTGCTCTCGGCGCTGGGCGGGGCTGGGGGAGTGCTGCTGGGCTCGGCGGTGACGGTGGGCTACGCCACGTACAAGGAATGGCCCGGGGTGATCCCGGCCTGGGCCCTGGCCGGAGGCCTGGCCGCGACGCTGGTGATCGGCGGGATCGCCGGGCTCTACCCGGCGGTGCGCGCCGCCCGGCTGTCGCCGACCGAGGCGTTGCAGACGCCGTGACGCGGTAGGTTGCGCGGGCATTTGCCCGCGCAACTTACAGCGAATCGCAGCATTGCCGTTATCTGCTGGTATAGATGAACGTTGCTGTTTTTCGGGGATAATGGACTTCCTGTCCTGCTTTTCGGGGGACTTCTGTTTCCGGCGGTGACGCCATGACTGATCGCAAACCCGTGATGCGGCAGCGTCAGCTCGAGCCGACGCTCTGCCACCTGCTCCGTGCGATGACCGTCTCGCACGCCCGGGTCCGCCGCCTGGCCGCCTTACGCATGGCCATCTCTGCCACCATCGCCGCGGTCGGGCTGGCCACGGTCTTCGCCGGGTCGCTGAACTCGACCACCTTCGTCAAGTCGCTGAGCATCGTGGTCACGGTCGGCGGGGCGCTCT
Organism: Actinoplanes sp. NPDC024001; assembly: GCF_040638955.1. Lineage (NCBI taxonomy): Bacteria > Bacillati > Actinomycetota > Actinomycetes > Micromonosporales > Micromonosporaceae > Actinoplanes > Actinoplanes sp. NPDC024001. The sequence continues at coordinate 7,238 of NZ_JBEZZB010000265.1, read as the reverse complement.
GGGCGCTGACGTACTCGATGGGGCTGGCCTCGTGGGCGGACCGCGAGTTGCGCCGCGCCGCGCTGCTGCAGGAGGCGTTCGAGACCCGCTTCTTCGGCCTGCGGTGGAACAGCGTGCTGGCCGCCGACGAGGTGCCGGCCGAGGACGTGCGCCAGTTCAGCAGCCGGTTCCGCGGCGACGAGCAGTCGCTCGGCGCCTACTACGACATGCCGAACCTGCCCCGGCCGTTCGACGTGCTGGCCCGGCAGCAGCAGAACCTCGCCTGGGGTGGCCGGGTCCGCCGCCGGTACGCCCTGGCGGTGCTCTTCGGCATGATCGTCTGGGCGGTGATCGGCCTGCTCTCCGCGATGGTCCGCGGCTCGACGATCACCGACTTCGTGGTGCAGTGGTGCGTGCCGTCGCTCGGCATGTTCCTGCTCGGCTGGGACACCTTCCGCGACCAGCGCAGCATCGCCGCCGAGCGGCAGCGGGTCGCGAGACACTCCCGGGCGCGCTGTCTGCAGCAGGCCGCGCGCGGCCACGACCCGGAGACGGTCCGCGACCTCTGCCTGATGGCGCGGCAGGTGCAGGACCAGCTCTTCCTCACCCGCAAGCGGGCGCCGCGGGTGCCGTCCTGGTTCTTCCGCCGTTACCGCGAGCAGGACAGCAGCGACTTCACCGCGGGTCTGGAGGAGATGCGCCGGTCGCTGGTGCGGGCGGGGCTGAACGTGCGGCCGCCCCGGCCGAAGGGCTGATCCGCCCCAGCCGCGCGGCGAGGCCGTCGACGAACATGCTCAACGCGAACTCGAAGCTGTCCCGGTCGACCGCGTCGGCGTGCTCGCGCAGCCGGTGCGCGTCGCCGAGAGCCGGGTACCGATCCAGATAGACCTGCACGTCGTCGACGAAGCCGCGCGAGAACGACCCCATCGCGGCGCCCACGACCAGGTATTTCGTCGACGCCCCGATCATCGTGGCCTCGCGGGCCGGCCAGCCGGCGGCGACCAGGCCGCCGTGGATCGCGTCGGCCCGGCGCAGCGAGGCGTCGCGCTGGCCGGGGCCGCGCGCCAGGAACGGGACGATGTTCGGGTGCTCGGCGAGCGCCGCCCGGTACGACCGCGCCCAGCCCAGCAGCCCCTCCCGCCAGCCGATCACGAAGTCGCCGGTGTCCACCTTCTCCATGATCTCGCTGGCCACGTCGTCGAGCAGCTGCTCCTTGGTGGGGTAGTGGAAGTAGAGCGCGGGGGCGCTCACGCTCAGCGCGGCGGCCAGCTTGCGCATGCTCAGCCCGTCCAGACCCTCGGTGTCGATGATCTCGAGCGCGGCCGCCCGGATGCCGGCCTGGCTCAGCAGAGGCGTGGTCGGCCGCGGCATGTGAGGGTCCTTTCGCTGAAGTGCCTAACGGTGTTAAGTTAGCACCCGTCGAGAAACCTGACAGCGTTAGTTTTAGGAGTTTTCGTGGACCTAGGCCTGACCCAGGAGCAGGAACAGTTCCGCGACCTCGCCCGCGAGTGGGTGGACCGCGAGGTCGTCCCGCACGTCACCGAGTGGGACCGCGCCGAGCAGGTCGACCTGAAGATCGTCGGCAAGCTCGCCGAGCTGGGCTTTCTCGGTCTCGGGATCGCCGAGGAGTTCGGTGGCTCGGGCGGCGACTTCCTGTCGTACGTGTTGATGATGGAGGAGCTCGGTCGCGGCGACACCTCGGTGCGCGGCATCGTGTCGGTCTCGCTCGGGCTGGTCGCCAAGAGCATCCAGGCCCACGGGACCGACGCGCAGAAACGGCAGTGGCTGCCCGGCATGTGCGCCGGCGAGACGCTGGGCTGCTTCGGCCTCACCGAGCCGGGCACCGGCTCCGACGCCGGGTCGCTGTCCACCCGGGCGGTGCGCGACGGCGACGACTGGCTGATCACCGGCGAGAAGATCTTCATCACCAACGGGACGTGGGCCGGCGTGGTGCTGGTGTTCGCCCGCACCGGCGGTCCCGGACCCAAGGGCATCACCGCCTTCCTGGTCCCCGCCGACGCGCCCGGCCTCGGCCGGCGCGAGATCAAGGGCAAGCTGGGCCTGCGCGGCCAGGCGACCGCCGAGCTCACCTTCGATGCCGTACGGGTGAGCGACGCGAACCGCCTCGGCCGGGAGGGCGGTGGCTTCAAGATCGCGATGTCGGCCCTGGACAAGGGGCGGATCGCGGTCGCCGCCGGCTCGGTCGGGCTGGCCCGCGGCTGCCTGGAGGCGGCGGTCGCCTACGCGCAGGAGCGCACCCAGTTCGGCAAGCCGATCGCCTCCTACCAGCTGGTGCAGGAGATGCTCGCCGACATGGCCGTGGACACCGACGCGGCCCGGCTGCTCACCTGGCGGGCCGCCGACCTGGTCGACCGGGGCCGCACGTTCGGCACCGAGGCGTCGATGGCCAAGCTGTTCGCCACCGAGTCCGCGGTCAAGGCCGCCAACCAGGCCATCCAGGTCTTCGGAGGGTACGGCTACGTCGACGAGTTCCCGGTCGGCAAGGCCATGCGCGACGCCCGCGTCACCACGCTCTACGAGGGCACCAGCCAGATCCAGAAACTGCTCATCGGCCGTGCGCTGACCGGGATCAGCGCGTTTTGAGGGGATAGACACTTGAGTCGGGTAGCCATCGTCACGGGTGCCGCACGCGGGATCGGCGCGGCCACCGCGCTGCAGTTCGCCACCGAGGGCGCGGCCGTCGCCGTGCTCGACCTCGATCCGGACGCGTGTGCCGAGGTCGTCGACCAGATCAAGGCGGCCGGCGGCACGGCCGCGGCCTACAGCTGCGACGTGGCCGACGAGGCCCAGGTCGACGCCGTCGTCGACAAGGTCGCGGCCGAGCTGGGCGGGGTTGACGTGCTGGTCAACAATGCGGGCGTGCTCCGCGACAACCTGCTGCACAAGATGTCCGCGTCCGACTGGGACATGGTGATGAACGTGCACCTGCGCGGCGCGTTCCTGTGCAGCCGGGCGGCGCAGCGGCACATGGTCCCGAAGCGCTCCGGCAAGATCGTCAACACGTCGAGTGTGTCCGCGCTCGGCAACCGCGGGCAGGCCAACTACGCGGCCGCGAAAGCCGGGATCCAGGGCTTCACGCGTACGCTCGCGATGGAGCTGGGCCCGTTCGGCATCAACGTGAACGCGGTGGCGCCCGGCTTCATCGTCACCGAGATGACCGACGCGACCGCCGCCCGGGTCGGTCTCTCCTCCGCCGACATGCAGGCCAGGGCGGCTGAGATCACCCCGCTGCGGCGGGTCGGGTACCCCTCCGACATCGCTCAGGTCGTCGCGTTCCTCGCCGGCGACGCCGCCTCGTTCATCACCGGCCAGACCATTTACGTCGACGGCGGCCGCCGTCTCTGAGTAAGGACCGTTCTATGCGTCGCACCGTCTTCACCGAGGACCACGAGGCCTTCCGGCAGACCCTGCGGGCCTTCATCGAGGCCGAGGTGGTTCCCCGTTACGACCAGTGGTTCGTCGAGGGGCAGGTACCCCGCGACTTCTACAAGCAGCTCGCCGAGCTGGGCCTGTTCGGCATCGAGGTGCCGGAGGAGTACGGCGGCGCCGGCATCAAGTCGTTCAAGTTCGCCGCGATCCAGACCGAGGAGACCACCCGGGCCGGCGTCTCGTTCGGTGCCTCCGGCGCGCACGTGGCGCTCTGCCTGCCGTACCTGATGCAGCTCGGCACCGAGGAGCAGAAGCAGCGCTGGCTGCCCGAGTTCGTCTCCGGCGACACGATGTACGCGATCGCCATGACCGAGCCGGGCACCGGCAGCGACCTGGCCGGGATGAGCACCACGGCCAAGCTCTCCGAGGACGGCAGCCACTACATCCTCAACGGCGCGAAGACCTTCATCACCGGTGGTGTCCTCGCCGACCGGGTGATCGTCTGCGCCCGCACCTCGCCGCCCAAGCAGGACGACCGCCGCTACGGCATCTCGCTGCTGGTCGTCGACACCAAGTCGCCCGGTTACTCGGTCGGCCGCAAGCTCGACAAGCTGGGCCTGCGCACCTCCGACACCGCCGAGCTGGCCTTCGTCGACGTGAAGGTGCCGGTGGAGAACCTGCTCGGTGAGGAGAACAAGGGCTTCTCCTACCTCGGCCACAACCTGCCGAAGGAGCGGCTGAGCATCGCGTACGGGGCGTATGCGCAGGCCGCGGCCGCGGTGCGATTCGCCAAGCAGTATGTGCAGGAGCGCAAGGTGTTCGGCCACGCGGTCGCCTCGTTCCAGAACACCAAGTTCGAGCTGGCCGCGTGCCAGGCCGAGGTGGACGCCGCCCAGGCGGTCGCCGACCGGGCCCTGGAGGCGCTCGACGCGGACGAGCTGACCGCCGCCGAGGCCGCCTCGGCGAAGCTGTTCTGCACCGAGGTCGCGCACCGGGTGATCGACCGCTGCCTGCAGCTGCACGGCGGCTACGGCTTCATCAACGAGTACCCGATCGCCCGTCTCTACGCGGACAACCGGGTCAACCGCATCTACGGCGGCACCTCCGAGGTGATGAAGATGATCATCGCGAAGGACATGGGCCTCTAACCGGCCGCACGGCGGCGGGCGCCCAGCAGGTTCAGCACGACGGTCCACACCGTCAGGCCGGCCAGCAGGGCGCCCGTCGCCTGGTCGCCCCAGTCGCCGGCCGGCCTGATCGGCTCCGTGAAGACAGAGAGCGAGAGCGTCGCCTGGCCCAGCGCGGACGACGCCGCCAGCGGCGGCAGCAACCAGAGCAGCCAGACAGGCACCCCCATCCGGTCGTCCTGGATCAGGCCGGCGACCGTCATGACCAGCCACCCGATGCCGGCGACAATCACGATCGCGGCCGTCAGCACCCGGCCCGGCGGGCGGATGAGCGTGCCGAGACCCACACCGGCCGTGGCGAACAGGGGATAGGCCACCAGCTCGGCCGCGATCACGCCGACGGGCAGGCCGGAGGGATGCTCGCCGCCGGCCAGCGGGACCGCGACCGCCACCGTGACCACGGCCAGCACCGCGCCGAGCGTCACCGCGACGGCCAGCGCCACCGGCTGCCGGTGCCGGCGCGCCAGCAGGTAACCGGTCAGCAGCGACAGCACCTGGCCGCAGAGCACGCCCGAGGTGTGCCGGTAGACATGGTCGGTGTAACCCCACTCCCACTGCTGGCCGTCGCCCTGCGGGTCGTAGTTGATCCAGAACTCGTAGAAGCCGTCGTTGACCGGCATCGCGGCGATCACCAGCACGGCCATCAGCGGGACGGACCAGACCGCCGGGTGCCGGATCACAACGCCTAGGCTTCCCGGCATGGCGCTCCTTCACAAGGCTACGATCACGCCCACCAAGCTTGAACTGCTCGCCTCCTGGCTGCCCACCCGCCCCTGGTACGACGGCCCGGAATCCCCGGAGCTGACCCGGGTCGCCGCCGCCCGCTTCGACGATCCGGACGGTGAGGTCGGCATCGAGACCCTGCTCGTCCGGGCCGGCGACGGCCCGGTCTGGCAGGTGCCGCTCACCTACCGCGGCGCCCCGCTGGACGGCGCCGACGAGCACCTGGCCGGCACCCTCGAACACTCCGTCCTCGGCATGCGCTGGGTCTACGACGCCACCGCCGACCCGGTCTACGTGACCGAGGTGACCCGGGTGATCCGGGAGGCCGGCCACGAGGCGCCCGAGGAGGTCGAGGACGGCGACGAGCGGATCTCCCGCGAGCCGGACCTCAAGCTGACCGGCAGCGGCGCCGAGGCGCCCCCGGCCGGGCAGATCACCGGGCACCGCGACGGCGACCCGACCGTGGTGGTGGCCGGCGACGTCGAGCTGGTCGTCAGCCGGGTGCCGCTGGTGGCCGTGGACCCGGCGGACGCGGGCGTGCTCACCGGTTGCTGGCCCGGCCAGGAGACGCCGGTCGCCCTGGTCCACCTGCGCGTGCGCTGATCCTCGCCGGGGACGACGCTGATCCTCGCCGGGGACGAGGCTAATCCTCGCCGGGGACGACCAGGCCCTGCTCGTAGGCGTAGACCACGGCCTGCACCCGGTCGCGCAGGTCCAGTTTGGTCAGCACCCGGCTGACGTGCGTCTTCACGGTCGCGTCGGACAGGTGCAGCCGGACGGCCAGCTCCGCGTTGCTCAGCCCCCGCGCGACCAGGCGCAGCACCTCCAGCTCCCGTTCGGTGAGCCGGTCGGTGGCGCGGGCGGCCGCCGCGGCCGGCGGCGGCACCCGCAGATAGCGGGTGATCAGGCGGCGGGTCACCGCCGGGGCGAGCAGGGCCTCACCGGCGGCGACGGTGCGGACCGCCTCGGCGAGCTGGCCGGGCGGGGCGTCCTTGAGCAGGAAACCGGACGCGCCGGCGTGCAACGCGTCGTAGACGTACTCGTCCAGGTCGAACGTGGTCAGCACCAGCACGTGCGGGGCGTTCGGCTGGCGGGTGATGCGGCGGGTGGCCTCGATGCCGTCCATCTTCGGCATCCGGATGTCCATCATCACCACGTCGGGGGAGAGGCCGTCGACGGCGCGGACCGCCTGCTCGCCGTCGGCGACCTCACCGACGATGGTGATGTCCGGCTGGGCGCCGAGCATGCCGGCCAGACCGGACCGGATCAGGGCGTGGTCGTCGGCGACCAGGACCCGGATCACGCCGGGTCCCGGGGGAGGCTGGCGGCGACCGTGAAGCCGTCGGGGGCGGGTTCGGCGGTGACGGATCCGCCGTACAGCCGGGCCCGCTCGCGCATGCCGATCAGGCCGCGCCCGGCGCCCGGTGGGGAGGCCGGGGCGCCGCCGGTGTTGCGTACGTCGATGGTGATCTCGCGCTCCTGATAGCCGATCCGGACCGTCGTCGCCGCGCCGCAGGCGTGGCGGCGCACGTTGGTCAGCGCCTCCTGGACGATCCGGAAACCGGCCAGATCGACGCCGGCGGGCACGTTACCCCGCTCGCCGGCGACGCTCAGCTCCACCGGCAGCCCGGCCGCGCGAGCCTCGTCGACCAGGTCGCCGACCCGTTCCAGGGTGGGCTGCGGCACCAGCTCGGCCCGGGTGTCGTCGTCGCGCAGCACGTCCAGCACGTGCCGCATCTCGGTGAGCGCCTCCCGGGCGGTGGAGCGGGCCGCGGCGATGTGCCGGCGGGCCGAGTCCGGATCCAGGGCGATCAGCTCCTCGGCCGCGCCGGCCTGCACCGCGACGATCGACAGCGAGTGGGCCACCACGTCGTGCAGCTCCCGGGCGATGCGCTCGCGCTCGGCGGTGACCGCCAGCGCGGCGCGCGTCTCGGCCTCCGCGCGGGCCGCGTGCGCCCG
>NZ_JBEZZB010000264.1:0-9138 GCF_040638955.1 Actinoplanes sp. NPDC024001 | reverse complement strand
TACGATCCCGCCCGGCACGGCAACGCCGTACGCCTCATTCAACCTGGACAAAACGATCTGCTCGCTGCCTGAGGTTGACACAGGGAGTGTCATACCAGCCTCCCGCCGCGGAAGCGCCAGCGCAGGAACGGCACCCGCATCGGTCCGTTCGCGACCAGCCAGACCGCCACCCAGACAGCGGCGAAGTGCACGCCGAACGAGACGCCGGACGGCGGCGAGTCCAGCAGCGGCACCGCGCCTTGCTGGATCAGCAACCAGAGCAGGACAGCTTCGGGTACGCCCGTGAGCAGGCCGAACAGAGAAGGCCAGTCCTTCTCCCAGCGGAACTGCATGAGCAGGTGGTACAACGCTTCCCAGCCGATGCCGAGGACCGTGACGGCAGCCAGGACGGCGAACGCGCCGGCGAGCGGGCCGTCACCGGGCAGCAGGGGCACGACCGCCAGGGTGACCAGCGAGCCGACCGTGGCGAGCAGGAAGATTCGGGTCTGGATCCGACCCCACAGGATGGGCACCATGTCGCGTTTCCCTACACCGGACGATTGAGGGCCCAGCGGACCCAGCCGACGGTCGAGCGCACCGGCCCGAGGCGCGGCGCGAAGCCCCGCCGGGACAGGTCGTCGGTGATCTCCTGGGCGGCGACCTGCAGCCCGAGGAAGGTGTCCACGCCGGGGAAGTAGCCGCCGAGGGTGGCCGTGCCGGAGGCGTACAGCGCCCCGTCGCCGCTCGCCGTCCCCTTCACCTCGAAGTGCCGCTCCACCTCGAGCCGGCCCAGCGGGTTGCGGCCCGCTCCACCGTGGTCCAGCAGATCGGCGAGGACCCGGTGCTCGGCGATGTCGGCTTCCAGGCCGGTGCAGTCGATGATGTAGTCCGACGCGACCTCGAACCGGCCCTGCTCCCCGTCGATCACGCTGACCAGCGTGTCCGCCGGCCCGGACCGGACCTCGGCCACGGTGCCCTGCATCGCTCGGTACCACCCGGCGGTCCGCCCGGCGCGCATCTGCTGCTGCCAGCGGCGCCGTTTCGGGGTGTTGGTGCCGCCCATCCGCTTGTACTCGGCGGCGCGCTCGTCGCCCTCCAACCGTCGCATCTTCGCCTTCAGCTGGCCGCCCCACACCGATTTCGGGTAGTTGAAGCCCTGGTAGGCGAAGCCGTGGCCGCCCCGGCGCCGGGACCACAGGTGGGGGCCGTGCGAGCCGGACACGAACGTACGGAAGATGTGCACGATCTCGGTCTGCAGCCCGAGCCGCTCCCGGTCGTCCATCAGCCGCTGCAGCACCCGGGACGCCACGATCCCGCCGCCGCGCACCACGACCGTGCCGGGGCTGGTCTTCAGGTACTCGTACACATGCTCGTGGGGTTCGTAGGCGTTGACCACCCGGTGGAAGTCGCCGGACCGCTCGCGGAACTGCTGCAGGTCGGGCAGGAAGCGCAGGCCCGGGTAGCCGATCGCGAGATGCACGAACCGTGACCGGTACGCGACCCGCTTGGTGGTCGCGCTGCCCGCCGGCGGGGTCAGGATGGTGAAGTACCCGCCCCCGGCGCGGCGGCGCACCATCCGCACCACGCCCTTGACCAGCATGTCCGGATAGCCGATCCGGGCCGACTCGCGTTCCAGGCTGGTGAAGACGTCACCGGCGCGGGGCGTCCAGTAGTCGGCGAAGATCGGCTCGCCGAGCACGTGCACCAGCGGGCGCAGGGTCCGGTCCCGCCAGGCCTCGGCCAGCGCGTACGACGGGAAGCCCCAGATGTTGTCCGGCCGTGACGACGAGTCGGAGCGGATCCGCTCGCCGCGCGGGATCTGCGACACCCGGGTCAGATATTCGTAGGTCTGCCAGGGGTGGTCGATGTTCGACAGCACCCGGATCTGGTCCGCGGGCACGCCCGCGATCCGCAGATAGTCGACAGTGACGAACGAGCCGATGCCACCACCGACCGACACGAACGGAACGTCGCGCACCTCCATCCCGGAGGCGGCGACCAGCGTGTCGTCCCACTGTGGTTCTTCGATCAGCTCCGGTGTCAGATCCCCCGTACCAGCTGTGCGCACCGGCTGTTTTCCCCCGTCTTCCTGTGCGGCCAGAAGTTAGCACATCGTCGATCTTTTTTCGGCCCCGTCAGCAGGCGGTCCGTGGCACGGGTCGGCCCGCCGGATACATCACGGATGTATCACGACGATGAAAGTAGATATAGACGGGCCTCATAGCTTGCCCTCGACCTGTGTCGATGAGCGAAGGGTCGGGCATGAGGGGAATACGGGGGCCGGTCGTCGCAGCGCTGGCGCTGACGATCGTGGTCAGCTCCGGCACGCTGGGATACCTGGCGACACGTGAGGACGCCGCACCGGCGGTGTCGGCGCAGACGGACGGTGGACCGCCCGCTGAGCAACCTGGGCTGCTGGACCGCCTCGGCGGCGCGGCCAGAGATCTGGTGGGCACGGGTAAGGCCGCGACCGAGCCGGTGAGCGCCGGGATGTCGGTCAGCCAGCCGACCCCGCGTGGCAAGAACTGGCCGGCTCAGAAGCGCGTGCGCGAGGTTCCCTCCCAGCGAACCTTGAACGGCCGCGTCTATCAGCTCTCCGACGGCCGCCTGCAGGCCGAGGTCTCCGCGGCCCCGGTCAACTACCGCGACGGCAACGGCAAGTTCCAGCCGATCGACACCCGGGTGCGGCCGTCCAGCCGCAAGGGCTACCCGCAGGGCAACTCCACCAACACCTTCACCAGCCTCTTCGGTGACCAGACCGACGATCTGGTGCGCTTCGAGAAGGACGGCCGATCGGTCGAGCTCGGCCTCCCCGGCGCGGCCCGCAAGGTCACCCCGCAGGTCTCCGGCTCCACGGTCACCTATCCGGGACTGGCCGGCGGCGCCGACGTCGTCTACGACGTCACCTCGACCGAGCTGAAGGAGAAGATCGTCCTGCACCGGGCGCCCTCCGGCCCGGTCTCCTTCACGTTCTCGCTGGACACCCACGGTCTGACGGCGGTGCCGCAGCAGGACGGGTCGATCGCGTTCCAGAACGCTGGCGGCGTGACCGTGCTGACGATGCCGGCGCCGTACATGTACGACAGCACGAACGCGACCAGCACCGCGGTGACGCAGAAGGTCACCGGTGACACGGTCACGGTCAGCGCGGACGCGGCCTGGCTGGCCGACCCGGCCCGTAAGTACCCGGTCGTCGTCGACCCGACGATCAGGGTGCAGCCCAACCCCACCGACGCCCAGGACGTGATGATCTCGTCCGGCGCGGCGACCACCAACTACAACAACTCGTACGAGCTGCGGGTGGGCACCGACGCGACGGCGGCGTGGCGGTCGCTGCTGAAGTTCGACACCAGCATGGTGCCGGCCGGCACCGCGATCGACGACGCGCAGCTGCAGATGTACTACGACTCCTCGTACTACGCCTACGGCCACGACGTGCCGATGGAGGCTCGCAAGGTCACCACGGCGTGGTCGGAGTCGGCGGCGACGTGGGCGTCGATGAACGCCAACATCGCGGCCGAGCCGGTCGGCAACATCGTCACGGTCGACGACGGCGACGCGAGCACCGCGGCGGTCGGCACCTGGACGTCGTCGACGAACACCGCGCTGACCTCGAAGGCGATCGGCGGGGACTACCGGGTCAACAACGACGCGACGACCGGGCACACCTACACCTACGTGCCGACGATCACCGAGGCCGGCAACTACCTGGTCGAGGTGCACTACGTCGGGGAGGCCGACCGGGCGTCGAACGCGCCGTACACCGTTCACTACAACGGCGGCACCAAGACGTACGCGGTGAATCAGACCACGCCGGTCGCCGCCGGCGGCTGGAAGACCCTGGGTGTGCATCCGTTCGCGGCCGGCACGACCGGCAAGGTCGTGCTCGGCGATGTGGCGAGCAAGGCGGTGATCGCCGACGCGGTCCGCTTCACCAAGGCGAACACGGTCAAGGCCAACAGCAAGTCGAGCGTCTGGTCCTCGTTCCCGGTGCGCAACGCCGTGCAGGAGTGGGTGAACGGCGCGGCGAACCACGGCCTGATGGTCAAGGCCGTCAACGAGGCGGACAAGGGTCGCGGTGGCGCGATCTTCCAGGCCTCGGAGTACGCGTACAACAACGCCCGCCGTGACGCGAACCTGCCGAAGCTGGTGATCACTTACGGTAAGCCGGGTGTGGCGGTGAACCAGCCGACGACGATCACCGCGACCGGCGCGCTGCTGGACTGGCCGGCCTACACCGGCACCGACATCGCCGAGTACCAGGTGCACCGCAGCGTCTATCAGACCTGGACGCCGTCCGCGGCGACCCTGGTGGCGCCGGTCGCCAAGGGAGCGACGAGCTTCCAGGACACCACGGCGTCGCCGACGCCGGCGGCCGAGACCGACATCATGAAGCGCAAGTTCTTCTACTACATGGTCGCGGTCAAGACCACCGACGGGAAGATCATTCCCGGTCCGACGGTGCCGGCCATGCTGCCCAAGGCCGGGCAGATCACCAAGATTTTCCGTACGGGCGTGAGCGACACGACGCTGTCCGACGGCCAGAAGACCGTGAACGTCAACTCGTACGCCGGCGACCCGTACGTCTCGCCCGGCAACAACTCGTCGGTCTACGGCGACACCCGCGGCCTGGTGCGGTTCCCGATCTCCGGGGTGCCGACGGACGCGCAGGTCATCGACGCGCAGCTGCGGATGTGGAACGTCGGCCTCTACCCCGGCACGGACACCGACGAGCACGTCGACGTGCACAAGCTGACCCAGGCGTTCGACCAGACGAAGGCGACCTGGAACACCAGCGACGGTGTCACCCCGTGGACCGGTGGCGCCTACGACGCCACCGCGCTGTCCGGGAACAACACCTTCACCAACGATCCGAAGTGGATGACCTGGAACGTCACCTCCGCGGCCAAGTCGTGGGTGGCGAGCCCGTCCGGCAACCACGGCCTGCTGCTGAAGCAGCGTGACGAGGTCGCGGCCTCGGCGCGGGCGATGCTGCTGTCCGCCGAGACGGCCGAGCCGATGCTGCGCCCGACGCTCGAGGTCACCTACCTGGAGCAGACGCCGGAGTCGACCTACTACGCGCCGCAGCTGCCCGAGGGCGCTCCGCCGGCGACCACCTTCACCACCCCGGTGTCGGTGTCGAACCCGACCCCGACGGCGTGGAAGGCGGCCGACTGGCAGCTGTCGTACAAGTGGGCCTGGGCCAACGGTGAGCCGGTCTCCGGCTCGCAGGCGGTGACCGCGCTGCCGGCGGACGTGCCGTCCGGCGGCACGGTGGACCTGACCGCGACGGTCACCACCCCGCCGTCGACCACCGACCGCAACAAGAAGACCGACTACACGATCAGCTGGGAACTGCGGAACAGGACGACCGGTCAGACGCTCACGCAGGCCGCCGGCATCGCGCCGCTGGCGCAGAAGGTCGCGGTGGTCGAGCCCACGTCGGACCAGCTCGGCCTGGAGAAGTTCTACAACTACGCGGCGAAGAACACCGGCGCCGGCGGCACGCTGATGAACAACCTGTACGCCGGCAACACGGTCTGGCAGTACAACGCGTTCAGCAACCCGGGCCGTGGCCTGGCGAGCTTCGTGCGCCTGGCGTACAACTCGCTGGACACGACCGACACGGTCGCCGGTTTCGGCTGGTCGTTGCAGGCGTCCTCGATGATGCGCCTGGGCAGCCCGCTGGACTTCCACCCGAACCCCAGGCCGACCAGGGTGACCTTCACCGACGGTGACGGCACCGCGCACTGGTTCACCCTGGACCAGGCCACGAACACCTGGGTCAGCCCGAAGGGCGTGCACCTCTACCTGCAGCAGAAGCCCGGGGTGGAGTGCAAGCCGAACACCCAGGAGCCGCAGGCCTGGAGCCTGACCCGGCCGGACCGCACCGTCTTCCACTACGACTGCGAGGGCTACGTGACCTCGACGGTCGACAAGAACGGCAACACCATGCTGTTCACCTACGAGGAGCGCAAGAGCAACAACGCGCCGACGAAGTTCCTGCGTTACGTCACCGACCCGGAGTCGCGGCAGACCATCACGATCGACTACTGGGCCAAGGGCGAGAACTTCGAGTACATCGACGACACCACCTGGACCCGCAAGTCGGCGACCGGCCTGACCAACTCGAAGATCATCGACCACGTCAAGACGATCAGGGACGTCTCCGGCCGGACCCTGTACTTCACCTACACCGACAAGGGTCTGCTCGGTGAGCTGATCGACGGCTACGGCTCGGCCAACGGCACGCCGAAGACGTTCAAGTTCCAGTACGACATGACGCAGGGCAACAAGAACGTCAAGCTGGTCAAGGTCACCGACCCGCGCGGCAACGCGACCAGCGTGGCCTACAACTACCCGTCGGCCGGCGACGACCCGCAGTGGCACTGGCGGACCAAGTCCTACACCGACCGGGCCACCGGCGTGACGCGCTTCGGATACGTGGACCCGGACGGGCCGCAGGGCTCCGAACTGGACGCCACCGTCACCGACGCCGAGAACAACGCCACCGGCTACCACATGGACGGCTACGGCCGGGTGACCAGCACGGTCAACGCCAAGGGCGAGCGTGCCCGCCTCGACTGGGACGGCGACCACAACGTGGTCCGGCTGGAGGAGAACAACGGCAGCTTCAGCACCTGGGCCTACGACCAGAAGACCGGTTACCCGCTGGAGGTCCGCGACGCCCAGCTGAACGCCGACGGCAAGCCCGGAACGGTGCTGACCTATCGCAGCGAACTGAACGGGTACGTCGCCGACCTGATCGGCAAGCAGAGCCCCGAGGGGCGCAAGCACACCTTCGGGTACGACTCGCACGGCAACCTGCTGACCGTCACCGACCCGATGGGCACGGCGACCACCGATCCCGGCGACTACACCACGACGTACCGCTACGACGCCTACGGCCGGCTCGTCCTGGCCACGGACGCCAACGGCCACCCGACCAGCTACGACCAGTACGACGCGAGCGGATACCCCAAGAAGATCGTCAACGCCAAGAACGAGGCGACGACGTACACCTATGACGCCCGCGGCCAGGTCACCGAGGTGCTCGACGCCCGCGGCAAGCGCACCACCCGCCAGTACGACGTGTTCGGCCGTACCGGTCAGACCAAGATCCCGGTGGACCAGGACGCGAACCGGTTCGTCGTGGTCCCGGCGCCGGTCTACGACCCGAACGACAACGTCGTGCAGGAGCAGGACCCGAACGGCGCGGTGACGTCGTTCGGCTTCGACGCCGCCGACCAGGCCGTGTCGATGACCGAGCCGGGTGACGAGCCGGGCGACCCGCAGCGCCGCACCACGTATGCGTACAACAAGGTCGGCAAGCTGGTCTCGCACACCGAGCCGAAGGGCAATCTCACCCCGGAGAACCCGAACGACTTCCTCACCCGCTACGAGTACAACGGCATCTACCAGCTGACCGGCGTGGTCAACGCGCTGTCCCAGCGGATCACCTACCACTACGACAGCGTCGGCAACCTGACCTCGGTGGTGGACCCGCGCAAGAACGGGACGAGCGACCCGGCGGACTACACCAAGAAGTTCGAGTACGACCTCGCGCACCGGATCACGAGGACGATCGACGCCGCCGGCCACACCGCCTCGACCACCCGCGACCGCGACGGTCTGGTCACCGCGACCACGGACGAGGAGAACAACACCACGCTGCTGACGCTGGACAAGCGTGGCATGGTGCGCGAGGCACGGGTGCCGCACAAGAAGGACGGCACCACCATCGTCTACCGCACCACCCGGTACGAGTACGACCAGGTCGGCAACCGCACCAGGGTGGACTCGCCGCGCGGTACCGAGACGGCCGCCGCGAACGACTTCACCCAGCAGTACGTCTACGACGAGCTGAACCGGGTCGCCGAGGAGATCTATCCGTACGATCCGGCGGACGCCGTCTACAACAAGCCCGACAAGACGACCTACAGCTACGACGCGGTCGGCAACGTCAGCGCGATCAGCTCGCCGCCCTCGGACGGCCAGACGGTCCGCAACGTCACGCAGTTCGACTACTTCGACAGCGGCTGGGTGCGCTCCAGCACCGACCCGTGGGACATCCGCTCCAGCTACGAGTACAACGACCTGGGCCAGCAGATCCGGCAGACGGTCAGCAGCGCCGGCGGCTCGACCAGCCGGGTGCAGAGCTGGGAGTACTACCCGGACGGCAAGCTGAAGGCGCGCTCGGACGACGGCGTGCCGTTCGGCCGGGACGTGGTGCTGGTCGACAACTCGGACCTGCAGAACGTGACGGCGCCCGCGACCTGGGCCACCGGCACGGCGGGCGCCGCGGGCCGCGACTATCAGGGCTTCGACTACCGGACCCGGGCCGCCGGCACCGGTGCCGAGGCCTTCACCTGGAACCTCACCGTCCCGCAGAACGGCACCTACGAGGTCTTCGTCCGGTACGCGGCGGGTACCGCCACCGACGCGCCGTACCGGATCGAGCACTCGGGCGGGGCCACCACCCGCGACGTCGACCAGACCCAGCGGGCCGGTCAGTGGGTGAGCGTGGGCTCGTACGCCTTCACCGAGGGCAACAAGCACAGGATCACGCTGACCGACGACGCCGGTGGCACCGTCGTGGCCGACGCGGTGAAGCTCGTCCGGGACAACTCCGGTGAGACCGACTCCGAGGAGAAGGTCTTCACCTACCGCTACGACGCCAACCACAACCTCGCCCGGATCGAGGACGGGGGCGCCGGCGCCCGGGTCGACGCGTACGCGGTCAGCTACACCGGCCTCAACGAGGTCAAGAAGGTCGACGAGTTCCAGGACGGGGTCCGCAAGAAGAGCACCGAGTACACCTACGACCCGAACAGCAACCCGCTGCAGCGCCTGCACGACGACGAGATCGCGTCGTTCGAGTACGACGTCCGCGACCTCGTGTCGAAGACCACCCACGCGAAGAGCGCCGCCGACACCGACAAGAAGGTGGCGACCTTCACCTACACCCCGCGTGGGCGTTCGCTGCTGGAGACGAAGGCGAACCGCAACACCGTCGCCTCGGAGTACTACCTGGACGGGCTGCTGCGGCACCAGGTGGAGAAGAAGGCCGACGGAACGGTCGTCAACGAGCACACGCTCGACTACAACGCGAACGGGCACCGCACCCGCGACGTCGCCAAGACGATGAACGCGGACAGC
>NZ_JBEZZB010000263.1:0-9469 GCF_040638955.1 Actinoplanes sp. NPDC024001 | reverse complement strand
GCCAGGCCAGGGTGGCCTGGCGCAGTTCGAGCGCGGCGTGCAGGCGGGGCAGCGGCAGCCCGGCGGCCCAGCTCGCCGCGGCGGTGTAGCAGGCGGCGGCGCGCTGCGGGTCGCGGTGGCCCAGGGCGGCGCTGGGGCCGGGTTGCGGCGCCAGGTCGAACCCGAGGCTTTCCGGATGCGAGCCGGGGGTGGCCGACCAGTCGCCCTCCACCAGATAGGTCACCCCGACCAGGCCGGGCAGGTTGAGCAGGGTGGCCGCGGTGCGGGCCTGGCCGAGCCGGTGCCGGGCCTCGCCGTCGAGCCCGATCCGGTGCATCAGGTCGGCGCCGGCGATGTCGCACCAGTGCCCGAGCGCCACCGCGCCGAGCCGGTTCGCCAGGCCGGCCAGGGTCTCCAGGGCCTGGATGCCCTGCACCGCCATCTGCCCGGCGGCGGCCTCGTTGCCGGAGCGCAGCATGGTCTCGGTGACGGCGCGGATGGTGGCGAGGCTGGGCGGGCCGTCGGCCACCAGGTGCTCGATCAGCTCGGTCTCCGGGATGCCGGGCGCGGGCGTGACGAAGGCGCCGGCCGGGTCCATGGTGGTCTCCGCGCCTATCCCGCCGGGGTACCAGTTCCCGTCGAGCTGCAGCGCCCACGCGCGCAGCGCGGACAGGTGCCGGTCCGGGGCGCCGGTGATCCGTTCCAGCTCGTCGAGCAGCCGCAGGGCGTGCTTGGCCTCGCCGGCCGAGAGGGCGCCGTAACAGGCGTCGGTGAGGTGCAGCACGCGGTGCCGGGGATCGTCGGCGGCGGCCCGCAGCGCGGCGGCCCGGGCCGGGCCGGGGCGGCCGTGCAGATCCTCGGTGTTCAGAGAACCGAGGGTCGTCCATCCGGGACGCAGGGGAGTGGCCACGACGACCTCCCCAGGTGCCGGAGGGCCGTTGCCAACGTAACGGACGGCCGTGCCCGGACGATAGCCCTCGGTAGTGTCAGCCGGTCGCCCGGTTGAGCCGGCGGTACACCGGGGCGAGCCGCTTGTGCAGGTCCTGGTAGATCCCGTAGACCTCGTCGTAGACGGCCCGGTCGGGTCCCGGGGTGAAGACGTGGTCGTTGCGGGACAGCGCCGGGATGTCGGCGAAGGTGATCATCCCGGCGCCGACCGCGCCGATCCAGCCGGCGCCGCGGGCGTTCACCGTGACCGGGTTGGCGTCGCGGCGGATCTCGACGCCGAGCACGTCGGCGAAGATCTGGCACCACGACTCGGAGCGCGCCGCCCCACCGGTGATCACCATCGAGGTGACCGGGCTGCCGAGGAATCTGTCGACCGCCTTGGCCAGCCAGCGGGTGTTCAGCGCGACACCCTCGAAGACGGCGCGCAGCAGATCGGAACGGGTCGTCTCCAGGGAGATGTTCAGGAAGGCGGCACGCAGGTGCGGGTCGTCGACCGGGGCGCGCTCGCCGTACAGCCAAGGGGTGTAGAGAACGCCGTTCGCGCCTGCCGGGACCATCGGAATGATCTTGTCGAAAGCATCGAAGATGCTGCCCTCGTCCCGGCTGACGTGGCCGGCGCTGACGATGGGATCGTCGTATTCGACGATCTTGTCGCGCAGCCAGGTCAGGTTCGCGCCGGCGGTGGCCTGCAGGGCGGTCATCAGATAGCGGTCCGGGACCGCGCAGGGGATCGACGCGATGCCGGTCAGCACGTCGGTCTTCTTCTTCGGTACGTGCGCCGCGATCCACGACGAGGTGCCCAGGTAGAGGTGGGGTTCGTTGTCGCGGACCGTGCCCGCGCCGACGGCCGCCGCGGTGTTGTCGATCGCCCCCGCGACCACCTGGACCGACGCGGGCAGGCCGAGCTTCTCGGCGGCGCTCGGCGCGAGCGTGCCGATCACCTCGGTGCACGCCACGATCGGCGGGAACTTGTCCCGGTCGATCCCGCTGGCGGCGACCAGCTGCGGGGCGTAGCGGATGACCTTGGCGTCGCGGTTGTCGGTCACCCACGAGGTGAGGATCGAGTCGACGGTGGCGACCGTGCGGCCGGTCAGCTTCAGGTTGATCCAGTCCAGGACGTTCAGGAACGTCGCGGTCCGCGCGTACACCCCGGGCATGGTGTCGCGCACCAGCAGCATGTGCGCGGCGGGATCCTTTCCGGTCACCGACGGCATGCCGCCGGTGAGACGCAGCCAGCGCGCGACCTTCCGGATCGAGAATCCGCCGTACGCGGGGAAGCCGCCGAACTGCCGCCGCAGGTGTGCCGCCCCGCGCATGTCCAGCCAGCTGATGCAGCGGGTGAGCGGCTCACCGTTCGCATCCACCGCGATGGTGCCCTCGCCCTGTGTCGACGAGCAGATCGTGGTCACCGCGCGCAGGTGCTCCGGGTGGTCCCGGCCCAGGTCGGCGACGACCTCGGCGAGCGCGTCCCACCAGGCGACCGGGTCCTGTTCCGCGCCGCCGCCGGGCAGCACGTGCAGCGGGACCGGGCGCTCGGCCCACCCGGTCACCGTCCCGTCGGCGGCCACCAGGGCCGCCTTCATCCCCGAGGTGCCGAGGTCGATCGCGAGCACCTGCGGCGGCGCACTCACCTAGACCCCCTCGACCTGGGCGAAGACCTGGTCGAACCGGGCGAGCGCGTCGTCGATGACCTCGTCGGTGTCGGCCATCGAGGTGTACATCCGGGACCCGGCGAGGGTGATGATGCCGTGTGCCGCGTACGCCGCGCCCATCTGCTCCATCAGCTTCTTGCGACCCTTGTTCTCCTTGAGCAGCTTGATCGGGCTGCGCATGTCGAGCAGCATCACGCCGCTGCACTCCAGGTGGACGATCGAGCCCTGGTTGTAGGCGACGTACGGCAGGCCGTACTTGTCGATCAGCCTCTGCAGGCCGCGGGTGAGCCGGTCGCCGGCCCTGCCCGCGATGACCGGCGCGTTGGTGCGCGCCATCTCCTGGATCGCGAAGTAACCGGCCGCGCAGGACAGCGGGTTCGCCGACAGGGTGCCGCCGACCTGGATGTGCGCGCCGCTCTTGCCGTCCAGGCCGGAGCCGAAGACGCTCATCACCTCGGCCTTGCCGCCGACCCCGCCGGCCATCGGGTAACCGCCCGAGACGGCCTTGCCGAAAACGGTCAGGTCGGGGGTGACGCCGAAGTAGCCGGCGGCGCCGCCGAGCCCGGTCCGGAACCCGGTCACCACCTCGTCGAAGATCAGCATGGCGCCGAACTCGTCGCACAGCTTGCGGACGCCGGCGTTGAAGTCCTTCGGCACCGGGCGGGTGCCCGACTCGGGGCCGAGCGGTTCGACGACGACCGCGGCGGTGCCGCCGCGTACCCGGTTCTCGATGAGCTTGCGCCGCAGCGTGCCGAGGTCGTGCGGGAAGGACTCCCGGGTCCGGCCGGTGGCGCCGAACGGGATCCCCTTGGCGTTCATCCGGAAACTGCCGGGCACGCGCAGGCCGTACACCATGGTGTCGGACCAGCCGTGATAGGCGCCGCCGACCTTGATCACCATCTTCTTGCCGGTGTGGGCGCGCGCCGCGCGCACCGCCGCCATCACCGCCTCGGTGCCGGAACCGAGCGACCGGTACATCTCGATGTGCGGCATGTACCGGTGGATGATCTCGGCGAGCTTCAGCTCGTACTCGTGGAACAGGCCGGTGACCGGCCCGCTCTCCTTGATCACCGCGGCCACCTGCTCGTTCACCGGGCCGTAGTTGCTGCCCAGGATGGTCGGGCCGCCGGCCTGCAGGAAGTCGATGTAGACGTTGCCGTCGCGGTCGGTGAGGTAGGCGCCCTCGGCCTTGTCGACGGCGAGGGGGAACGGGTAGTTGAACGCCAGGTTGTGCTGGACGCCGCCGGGGATGCGCTTCTTGGCCCGCTCGGTGATCTCCTTGGAGGCCCGGCACTTGGTCTCGAAGTAGTTCAGGACGTCGAGCAGGGCGTCGTGGCGAAGGCCCCGCACCGGCTGGTCGACCAGGGCCTTGAGGCGGCGCATGGTGTCGTCGACGTCGAGATATTCGGAGATCGAGTAGCCCAGGTCGTCGGTCTTCTCCGCGACCTCGGGAACGTCAGCGACGCTGGGCAGCTCCTCGTCGTCGGGCACCCGGACCGGCTCGACCGCCTCGGTGATCTGCGCGGCGATCCGCTTCTCGTCCTTGCGCAGCTTGCCGAAGGCGATCTCCCGGATCGTCGCCGGGATCGTGTAGACCTTGCCGGCCTCGCTGGTCAGCGCCATCAGATAGGCGATCGACACCTTCTCCAGCAGCGCCATGTTGAACACCGCCCGGTCCGGGTCGGTGCCGAGCGCCACCACGCCGTGATTGGCGATGATGAACGCGTTGTCGCCGCTCGCCACCTTCTTCTGCACGTTCTTCGCGAGGAACGACGTGCCGGACGGGGCGTAGTCGATGATCGCCACCTCTTTGCCGAGGAAGCGGACCTGCTCGTCGGTGAGCGCCGGGATCGGCTTGCGCAGGAAGGCGAGCGCCGACGCGTACGGCTGGTGGGTATGCACGATCGCGTTCACATCGGGCCGTGACCGGTAGATGTTCGCGTGCATCCCGCACTCGATCGACGGGACCAGGCCACCGGCGCCGTCCGGGTCGGGCACGTGTTTGCCCGAGAAGTCGACGATGCAGACGTCCTCGGGCCGCATCCGGTCGTAGTCGTAGTTGCTCGGCGTGACCGCGTAGAGCTGGTGGCCCGGGATCCGGACCGAGACGTTGCCCTCGGTCGCCTTGAGGTAACCGCGCTCGAGCATGGTGCGGCACATGTCGACGACGTGCCGGCGGGACATCAGATGCTTCACCGACTCATCGTCATCCGGTTCGGGAGATGAAGCACCGTTTTCCGGCCAGCAAGATGCGGCCGTACCTTTATCACGGGGTGACAAAATCGGCGGTGATGGACGTGACGCCCTGGCAGCGACTGCCACCCGACCTCGCCGCCGCGATGCGGCCCCGGCTGCCCGGTGCGATCCAGGCGATCGTCGCCGGGACCGCGCCCACGTTCGGCACCGCGGGGGCCAAGTTCGAGCGGGACGTGCACACCGCCGTACAGGTGGCTCTGGAACGTTTCGCCGATCTCGCCGGAACCGGCGAGCCGGCGCTGCCACCGCGCATCCGTGAGGTTTTCGTGGCGCTCGGCGCAGCCGAAGCGCGCGAGAACCGCGGGCCGGAAGTGCTGCTCGGCGCGTTGCGCACGGCCGCCCGGATGCTGCTGCGCACCGCCTCCCAGTCACTCGCCGAGGTGCGGCCGGTCACCGTCGACGAGCTCATCGACCTGGCTGAGGCCACCAGCGCCTACGTCGACGAACTGACCGCGGCCTGCACCGACGGCCTGGCCCGCCAGCTGCGCGAACAGGCCGGCGAGGGCGACCGGCGCCGGCGCCGCGTCGCCGACCTGCTGCTGCGCGGCGGCGCGCCGCCGGAAGTGCTGCGCGAGGCGGCGACCGGCATCGGCTGGCCGATTCCGGACACCGTGGTGCCCGTGCTGCTGCCGTCCGACCAGGCCCGCGACGCCCGGTTCCGGTTCGGCGCCGACGGCGTGGTCGCCGAGCGCGGCCACGACGCCGTCCTGCTGCTGCGTGCCGGGCCGCGCGCCGACCGTGCCGCGCTCGCCGAAGCGCTGCACGGCCGGGACGCGGTCGTCGGCCCCGCACTCGGCTGGGCCGAGGTGCCCGAAGCGGTCCGGCTCGCCGAAGGCACCCGCGAACTCGCCGGCGCCGGAGCCGAACCGGTCTTCACCGACGACCACTTCGCCGCCCTCGCGCTGCGCGGCGAGCCCGGTGCCCTCGCCGTCCTCTCCGCGCGCCGGCTCGCCCCGCTGGCCGGGCTTCGCCCCGGCCAGCGCGAACAACTGCTGGTCACCCTGGAGAGCTGGTTGCGCCATTGGGGATCGCGTACGGCGGTGGCCGCCGAGTTGTACGTGCACCCGCAAACCGTCAGCTACCGCCTCAACCGCCTCCGTGACCTGCTCGGCGACGACCTGGACGACCCGGGCGCGCGGTTCGAGCTGCTGCTCGTCCTCGCCTATCAGCCCTCGATCCGACAGCTTTCGCCGACCGCCTCGGGAGAGGCTTGAACCTTCGTGGGCACGGCACGTCGATACGGAGGTGGGACGGATGACGGAAGAGACAGTGCTCGTGGTGGGCGGCGGGATCGCCGGGCTGGCGCTCGCCCGGGCCCTGCACCGGCGCGCCGTGCCGGTCGACGTGGTCGAACGTGGTGCCGGCGGCGCCGGAGGGCTGGCGATCAACCTGCCCGGCAACGCGGTGCGTGCTTTCGAGGAACTCGGGCTCGGTGACGAGCTGGCCCGGATCGGCCGGCCGACCCGGCGGCGCGAGTACCGGTCGGCGGGCGGGAAACTGCTGTTCGCGGTGGACGAGGACGAGTTCTGGGGCCCGCGGGCGCGGCCGCGGTGCGTGCGCCGCTCCGACCTGCTCAACCTGCTCGCCGACGGGTCCGGGAAGGTGCGCCAGGCCGCTGTCTCGTCGGCCGACGGGCAGGAGGTGACCTTCACCGACGGCGCCCGGGAACGGTACGGCTTCGTGGTCGGCGCGGACGGCGTGCACTCCGTGGTGCGCGGTGGGCTGCCCGGCGCCGCCTCGGTCCGGGAATCGCTGCTCAGCGCGGCCAGCTGGCGGTTCATGGCGCCCAACCCGGGCGTCGACTGCTGGACGGTCTGGTCGGGCGCGGGCGGGGCGTTCCTGCTCATCCCGGTCGACGACACCGAGGTGTACGCGTACGCGTCCGCCACCCGGGGCGGGCCGGTCGGGGCTGACCCGTCCTGGCTGCACAGCACCTTCGGCGACTACCCGGCGCCGGTCCGGGCCGTGCTGGACAGTGTGGCCGGGCGCCCGGAATCGCTGTTCCACTCGCCGATCGAGGAGGTGCGGCTGCCCAGCTGGAGTGCCGGGCGTCGCGTGCTGATCGGGGACGCCGCACACGCCACCGCGCCGGTGTGGGCGCAGGGTGCCGCGCTGGCGGTCGAGGACGCGCTGGTGCTGGCCGACCTGCTCGCCGACGTGCCCGCCGACGACTGGGAGAGCGTCGGGAGCCGGTACGAGCAGCGGCGGCGGGAGCGGGTGACGCACGTACAGGCGGCGACCGATCGGTTCTCCCGCGCCGCCGCCCTGCCGATCTGGTTGCGCGACCGGATCCTGCCGTTCCTCGGGCCGCGCATCTACCGGGAGGCCTACGGGCTGCTGCGCTCGCCGTGGTAAGCGTTGACGATGGGCGATATACACATCGACACGAAGCTGCGCGCGGACCTGGCGGTGCGGGAGATGCTGGCCGCCACGTTCCAGCTCGTCGCCGACGTGCCGACGACCGTCACCACCGGGTGCGGGCAGCGGGTGCCGCTGGCGATGACCTCGGGTGACCCCGGCGTCGTCACCTGCCCGCCGTGCCGGGAGTTCGCCCAGCGTGAGCATCTGCGCCTGGCGGATCTGGTGCAGGATCTCGGGTTGATGCCGGGCAGCGTCATCGCCGTCGGCACCGCGACCAGCGCGGCGGCCAAGCATCGGGAGATCGCCGCCAGGTTCGGCGGGCCGGTCGGTGGCTGATCGCTCCTCAGCGTGTCTCAGTCGTCGGCGCCCAGGTCGCCGCGGGCCAGGGCGGCGGCCACGTTGGTGCTGACGCGGTGCATCAACGGGTCGGCGTGCCGGTGGGCCAGGCGCCACTCGGCCTCCTCCCGGCGGAAGACCAGGGTGACCCGCAGCGACCAGTCCTGGTCGGGCATGCCGCCGACGAGGCCGTGCTGCCGCTCGATCACCACGAGCACCGCCAGATCCCCCGAGACGTACGACTCCACCAGCTCGACGTCCGCCTCGCCGCCACCGAACCAGCGGGCTGTCGCCGTCAGGGACTCCGCCGAGTCGTCGAACCCGTGCACCGGCTCACCGCCGAACGGGGCCAGCAGGGTGTAGTCGCCGGTGTGCTTGATCAACGCGGTGTACCGGTACATGTCTCCGCGGATGAAGGCGGAGGCGGCGTCCGCGACAAGCCCGACGAGATCTCTCACGTCTTGTTCGGCCATGCCGCCATTGTCACGCCCGGGTCGCCTCGGCGGCCTTTGTCGATCGCCGGAAAGTGTCGGAGGGGGCCGGTACGGTCCTGGGCATGCTCGCGGAGATGCAGACCGTCACCTATCGCCGACCGTCCGTGCTGGCGTCCGACCTGCTGGCGCTGGAGACGGCCGGGGCGCATCCGCGGTTCTTCACGGGCTTCCTGACAGCGGCCCGGCCGGCGGCGATGTGCCTGACCGTGCTGGCCGACATCGCCGCCGCCGACTTCCGGCAGGACGGGCTGGGTCAGCGCGGCCTGCGCGACCCGGTCGTCACCTGCGGTGGTGACGGGCTGCGGTTCGAGGCGCTGTCCGGCTGTTGCGGGGTCTATGCGCGGCTCGACGTGCTGCCGGCCGCGCTCGACGGTGAGGTGCACGCCCGCGGCACGACGAACGTCGACATCAACCCGGGGCTCTACACGGCGCTGACCAGGGTGGGCGGCGGCGACCCGCTGCGGCTCGCGGTGGGCCCCGACGAGCTGGCCGTCACCACGCTCGGCGACCACGTGGTGGAGAAGAAGGTGCCGCTGCCCCAGCGGTGGCTGCGCGGGCTGGCCGAGGCCGGGTTCATCGCGGCCGGGTTCGACCAGCGGGCCGGGATGAGCGGGCAGCAGGCCGCCGGTCTGCTGCACCGGCTCCCCGCCCACGGCGGGCGGGAGGTGCGGTGGCTGGTTCCGGCCGGGCGCTCGGTGCGGGCCACCGGCGCCGCGTCGGCCGGCGCGGTGTGCCTGCCCGGCGCGCACCGGCTGGCGGTGCTGCGGCCGTTGCTGCCGCTGGTGCGTGCGGTCCGGTTGTTCGGGCCGGGCGTGACGGCGGGCAGCGGCCCGGTCGCGAGCGGGTGGGAGCTGACGCTCGACGGGGTCCGTTTCTCGCTGCTGCTCTCGCCGGCGGTCGAGCGGGGCCTGTCCGGCGAGGGCGCCCTGCTGTCCGCCCTGGAGGAGGCCGATCTGCTGGCCGGCCGTCTCGGGTGGGACGGCACGGTCGACCCGGGCGCGCTGGCGGGCGAGGCCGGGCTCAGCGCGGAGGAGGTTCGGGGTGCGCTCTCCGCGCTGGCGGTCTCCGGCAAGGTGGGTTACGACTGGGCCGAGGCGGCCTATTTCCACCGGGAGCTGCCCTACCGGCCGGAGCTGATCGCCGACCTCAACCCCCGGCTGGTCGCGGCCCGGGCGCTGGTGGCGGGCGGGCAGGTGCGGCCCGGAGCCGGCGGCACGGCGGTCGGTGACCACCTGGTGCACGAGGTCGCCGGCGGTGGGCAGGGCTGCACCTGCCGGTGGTGGATCGAGCATCAGGGCAGACGCGGGCCGTGCAAACACGTCCTGGCCGCGACGCTCGCCGCGAAGGTGCCGGCATGACACTCCCTGTGTCAACCTCAGGCAGCGAGCAGATCGTTTTGTCCAGGTTGAATGAGGCGTACGGCGTTGCCGTGCCGGGCGGGAT
>NZ_JBEZZB010000262.1:0-9499 GCF_040638955.1 Actinoplanes sp. NPDC024001 | reverse complement strand
GGACACCTGGGACCAGCCGCTGCGCGGTTCGTTCAACCAGCTCCGCAAGCTGAAGAAGAAGTACCCGCATCCGACGCCGACGGCCTCGACCACGGCCACGTCCGGGTCGATCCCGGCACGGACGGCGTCGGCCTCGGCGGTCACCGCTGTCACGATCAAGAGGGGGTACGGCCTCACGCGTCGTCACCGTCGCCGGGGTCGCCGTTGCGGGTGGAGGAACCGGCGCTGGACGGCCGGTACACGTGGTAGCCGGGCGGCGCGACGGAACGGTCGGGCGGGATGCGCTCGGTCCGGTCGGCGCCGGCCGCCGGGTCGACCCGCGCGGTGCGGTCGGTGACGTCGGCCGGGTCCATGCGCGCGGTCCGGTCCGTGCTGTCGACCGGGTCCATTCGTGCGGTCCGGTCCGTGCTGTCGGCCGGGTCCATTCGTGCGGTCCGGTCGCCGGCCGCGGATTTCGGCCGGCCGTCGGTCGCCTTGTTTCTGCCGCGCCCCTGCCACCACCTGCGGCCGGCGGGCGGCTCGACCAGCGTCCGGTCCTTCTCCGGGGTGTCTTTCCCCGCTGTGTCCTTTCCCGGTGCTGCGGTGGGCATCCGTTTCGGGCCTGCTCCGGTGCGGGACGGCCGGCTCGCTGCCGGGCCGCGCTGAGCCGGCGTGCCGTGGTGGGTCGGCTCGGGCACGGTGGGCGCCTCCGGCCATGGATCGGCCGGCATCCCCCCGGGCGCGGCTTCCGCCGCCGGTTCCGCCGCCGGTTCCGCCGGCGTCGAGCGGGCGGGCTCCGCCTCGTCGGGTGCGCGTTCCTCGATGTCCGGGGCGTCGGGCCGGCCGGCCAGGCGCTCGTTGTGCAGGCGCGCCGCCGCCCAGGCCGCCCGGCCGGCCGCGAGGACCGCCAGCACGGCGGCGAGAGCGATGCCGAGGCGGCCGGTGAGCGGGATCAGGCCGATGCCGCCGCCGGCCACCCAGGCCAGCATGAGCACCGTCTCGGAGTGCGCGAATGCGGTGGCCCGCTGCTTCTCCGGCACCCGCTCCTGGATGCTGGCGTCCACCGCCAGCTTGGCGATCCCGCTGAAGATCGCGGTGAACAGCGCCAGCAGCGTGACCATCGCGAGGTTGTAGAAGACCGTGGCGAGCACGGCCACCCCGGCGGTCACCACCAGGCCGCTGGACTGCAGGGCGAGCGGGCGGCGGATGGTCAGCCCGGTCCCGGCGGCGGTGGACATGAAGGTGCCCAGCGCGAGCGCCGCACCGACCACACCCACCGCGGCGCCCCGGCTGAGCTCCCAGCCCAGCACCGTGGTGTTCAGGTCATCGCCCATGATCGCGAAGGTCAGGAAGAGCAGCAGGAAACCGTAGAGCAGCCGCAGGCTGGCACTGCCGAGCAGCGTCGCCAGGACCAGGCGGCCGGCCAGCGGGCGATCCGCGCCGCGGCCCATCCGCAGGACCGTGCGCCACGGCTTGGGCATGGCCTCCGGCGGGTCGGAGTCGGCGCGTGGCGGCAGGCGCAGCGAGATGACCACCCCGACCATGAAGATGACGGTGGCGACCCGCAGCGGCCACTGTGGGCCGAACTTGAAGGCGAGCAGGCCGATCGGGGCGACCAGGATGCCGGCGAAGGTCCCGTAGACGCTGGCGCGGGCGCCCACCTGGGACAGCCCGACGCCCTGGGGCAGCAGGCGGGGGACGGCCGCGGAGCGGGCCACCCCGTATGCCCGGGAGAGGGCGAGCACCCCGAAGGCGGCCGGATAGAGCCCCCAGCCCAGCAGGTTGTCGGCCATCACATAGGCCAGGAAGGCGCGGCCGAGCATGGTGGTGGCCAGGGCGTAGCGCCGGCCGTGCCGGAAATGGTCGAGCAGCGGGCCGACCACCGGCGCCAGCAGCGCGAACGGCACCATGGTGATCAGCAGGTAGAGCGCGACCTTGCTGCGCGCCTCACCGAGCGGCACGCTGAAGATCGTCCCGGCCAGCCCGATCGCGATGAGCGCGTCACCGGCACAGGAGATCGCGTGCAGGTCGAAGAGGCGGATCATGCCGACCTCGTTGGCGGCGCCGCGGGCGCGGGCCGAGCCGACCCGGCGGGTGGCCCAGGCGCTGCCGCGCATCGAACCGCGCACCACCAACCGCACCGCCTTGACGCCGGTGCCGACGGTGCGTCCGAGTGTGGGAAGCAGCGGCATGGGAACCATCCTGACTGATGTGGGCGACCGATGCCCCCTACCACGCCCCGGTATCTGGGGACTCGTTGCGGGTCACCTGCGCCGGTAGGCAACAATGGGCGAGTGACCTCCAGGACCACCTCCCGCGCCGCCCGACTCGACCAGGTCTGTGCCGATGCCGTCGGGGTGGCTCGCGGTGCCATCACCGATGTGGACCCGGCCGACGTCGGCGAGCACCTTGAAGCGATCGCCGAGGGCGACCGCGTCGTGACCCATTTCTTCGAGAGCCATCTGGACGGCTACAAGGGCTGGCGTTGGGCCGTGACGGTGACCCGGGTCCCGCGCAGCCGGCACGTCACCATCTGCGAGACGGTCCTGCTTCCCGGGCCCGACGCGCTGCTGGCGCCCGGCTGGGTCCCGTGGAACGAGCGGGTGCAGCCCGGCGACCTCGGTGTGGGCGATCTCATGCCGACCGCGCCGGACGACGACCGGCTCGCCCCGGGCTATGTGCTCAGTGACGACGCCGCGGTCGAGGAGGTCTCCTGGGAGATCGGCCTGGGCCGGTCCCGGGTGATGTCGCGCGAGGGCCGGATCGAGACCGCCCAGCGGTGGTATGACGGGGAGTCCGGCCCGGAGGCCCCGATCTCCACCGCGGCGCCGCGCAACGCCCGCTGCGGCACCTGTGGCTTCTACCTGCCGCTGGCCGGCACGCTGCGGCAGATGTTCGGGGTCTGCGGCAACCTCTACGCGCCGGACGACGGCCGTGCGGTCAGCGCCGACCACGGGTGCGGTGCGCACTCCGAGGCCCTGCTGGCCACCACCGAGCAGCCGGTCGACGAACTGCCCACGGTTTACGACGACAGCGAGGTCGAGGCCGTGGCGGTCAGCCGCGGGCACGGCTCGGTCGAGTCGGGCGAGCCCGCCGAGGATTACGGCCACAGCTGAGGCCCCCTCAGCTCACGACGTGGAACTCCGGGTGCGTCAGCGCCCGGCGGCGCTTGCGCTGCCGGTCGTGGACGACCATCGTCAGCGTGCCCGGAATGCCCCAGAGCAGGCCGGCGACGCAGATCCGGATCCAGTCCTCCGGCGCGCCGGAGAGCCAGAGCACGAGCAGGGCGATCGCGAAGCCGGCGACGCCCGCCAGCGCGAACGGCACCATCGGCGGGTCCAGTGGTTCGGGCCGCGGTTTCGTCCCGGTCACCACGGTGAGGGCCGGCAGCGGTTCGCCGGTGTGCGTGGCGGGAGACAGGTCACTCACTCCGACAGGGTAAAGCCATTACGCACCGCATCGGTGGGACGCGTGAGAGTTGTAACATCACTTCGCTTTTGCCGAGGTCGTCGCATCTGAAAGCATGCGCCCAACCGCTGAGTCTGCGCAGGGTCGCGCAGTAGGCCTCCGCTGTTGTGTCGCCCCGGAAGGTCACATGTCCACTGATACCGAAGCACCTTCACACGCACCGAAGAACGGCTTCGACCGGTTCTTCGAGATAACGAAGCGCGGGTCCACGCTGAGCCGTGAGATCCGCGGTGGTTTCGTCACATTCTTCACGATGGCTTACATCGTGGTCCTCAACCCGCTGATCCTGGCCGGCGGCACCGACAAGACCGGCGCGCACCTGCCGCTCGCCGCGCTCGCCGCCGGCACCGCGCTGGTCGCCGGCGTGATGACGATCGTGATGGGCGTGGTCGCCCGGTTCCCGCTGGCCCTGGCCGCCGGGCTCGGGGTGAACGCGCTGGTCGCCTACGAGATCGCGCCCGAGATGACCTGGGCCGACGCGATGGGCCTGGTGGTGATCGAAGGTGTGCTGATCGCCATCCTGGTGCTGACCGGGCTGCGCACCGCCGTGTTCAAGGCGGTCCCGACCCAGCTGAAGACGGCCATCGGTGTCGGCATCGGCCTCTTCCTGATGATCATCGGCCTGGTCGACGCCGGTTTCGTGCACCGCGTGCCGGACGCCGCCAACACCACCGTCCCGGTCGAGCTCGGCCTGGGCGGCAAGCTGATGACCTGGCCGACCCTGGTCTTCGCGATCGGCCTGCTCTTCACGCTCATCCTCTTCGTGCGCAAGGTCAAGGGCGCGATCCTGATCGGCATCCTGGGCACCACGGTGCTGGCGATCGTCGTCGAGGCGATCGCCAAGCTCGGCCCGTCGGTCACCAACCCGCACGGCTGGTCGCTCAACGTGCCGACGCTGCCCGAGAAGATCATCGACACGCCGGACCTGTCGCTCATCGGCCAGTTCAACGTGCTCAACTCGTGGTCCGACGCCGGTGTGCTGGTCGTGCTGATGTTCATCTTCACGCTGCTGGTGACCGACTTCTTCGACACCATGGGCACGATGGTCGCGGTGGGCCAGGAGGGTGAGCTGCTCGACTCCGAGGGCATGCCGCCGCGGACCCGGGAGATCCTGCTCGTCGACTCGGTCGCTGCCGCGGCCGGTGGTGCGGCCAGCGTGTCCAGCAACACCTCGTACGTGGAGAGCGCCTCCGGTGTCGGCGAGGGCGCCCGCACCGGTGTCGCCAACCTGGTCACCGGTGTGCTGTTCCTGCTGGCGATGTTCCTCGCGCCGCTGGTCAAGGTGGTGCCGTTCGAGGCCGCCTCGACCGCGCTCGTGGTGGTCGGCTTCCTGATGATCAGCACGGTGCGGCAGATCGACTGGTCGGACTACACGATCGCCATCCCGGCGTTCCTGACCGTCACGCTGATGCCGTTCACCTATTCGATCTCGAACGGCATCGGGGCCGGGGTCATCTCCTACGTGGTACTGAAGGCGGCCGTCGGCAAGGCGCGGGAGATCCACCCGCTGATGTACGGCATCGCCGTCCTGTTCGTCCTCTACTACGCCCGGGGTCCGCTCGAGGCCTGGATCCTCTAGTTTCGTGCGTTGCTGACCACCGTCACCGGCTGCGCTACCGTGCCGGTGACGGTGGTCTCAGGCATTTCAGATGTCGTTAGCCATGCTCATTAGTTAGGCTAAGGATCGTGATGGAGCGGGTGATGACGACGGAGCGTGCGACAGCGGAACCGCTGGCCAAGACGCTGCGGGACGCGATCACCCGGCTCGGCCGCCGAGTCCGCCAAGCCCGGCCGGTCGGTGACCTCACGTTCAGTCAGCTTTCCGCGCTGACCAGCCTCCAGCTGGCCGGTGCGCTGACTCCCCGTGAGCTCGCCGACGTGGAGCGGGTCCAGCCCCCGACGATGACCAAGATCGTGGGCAAGCTGGAGGAGCGCGGGCTGGTGGCGCGCACGCCGCACCCCACCGACGGGCGCCAGGTCATCCTGGCCGCCACCGACGAGGGCCGGGCGGTGTATGCACAGCACGAGCGGGCACGTAACGAATGGCTGGCCAGGGAACTGGAACAGCTGACCCCCGAGGAACGGGCCACCCTGGCGCAGGCTGCGGAGATCCTGCAGCGCATCGCCCGGGGCTGAGCAACCCCCGCGCACCCCGGTCGTTCCGCTTCGTCACATGACGATGACGCGTACGACCGAGCCTTTAGGGGGCGCAGCCACGTGCGGGCAGGCCTGAACTCCACATTCCGATCCCTGCAGGTCCCGAACTACCGCCTCTTCGCCGGCGGGCAACTGGTGAAGCTGATCGGTGTGTGGATGATGTTCACGGCCCAGGACTGGCTGGTGCTGGAACTCTCCGACAACTCTCCGGGTGCGCTGGGCACGGTGACGGCGCTGCAGTTCGTACCGGTCATGGTCCTCACTCTCTGGAGTGGCCGCCTGGCCGACCGATATGACAAGCGCAAGCTGCTGATCTGGGCGAACGCCGCGTTCGCGGTGTTCGCGATCGCGTTCGCGGTCCTGGTCGCCTCCGGTGTGGTGGTGCTCTGGCACGTCTTCGTCTTCGCCCTGCTGCTCGGCATCGCGAACGCGATCGAGACGCCGGTACGGCAGGCGTTCGTCTCCGAGCTGGTGGAGTTGCGCCTGCTGCCCAACGCGCTGGCGCTGTCCGCGGCGACCTTCAACGTCGCGCGGATCAGCGGGCCGGCGCTGGCCGGTGTGCTGCTGGCGACCGTCTCCACGCCGGGTGTCTTCCTGATCTCGACCGTGCTGGCGATCGCCCCGGTCTTCACCTACATCCGGATGCGGACCGCTGAGCTGCACCGCACCGATCGCAAGAACCGCGGCGGCGCGCGGGTGATCGACGGGCTGCGCTATGTCGGGAAGCGGCACGACCTGCTGCTGCCGATCTGCCTGATGGCCGTGATCGGCATGATCGGCTTCAACTTCCCGGTGACCCTGGCCGCCCTGGCGAAGATCGACTTCAACGCCGGGCCGTCGTCGTTCGGCCTGCTCACCACCGCCCTGGCGATCGGCTCGCTCGGTGGTGCGCTGGCCGGCACCCGGCGGCGGTCCCGGCCGGGCGTCTACCGGGTGATCGGGGCCGCGCTGCTGTTCGGGCTGTTCGAGGTCGCGGTCGGGTTCGCGCCGAACTTCGCGGTGGCGGCGCTGCTGCTGGTGCCGACCGGGTTCTTCTCGATCTACCTGGCGCAGGGGGCGAACCACCGCGTGCAGATGGGGGTGGACCCCGAGTTCCGCGGCCGGGTGATGGCGCTCTACGTGCTGGTGTTCCTGGGCACCACCCCGATCGGTGCGACGCTGGCCGGCTGGTGGGGTGAGCACTTCGGGGTGTCGTCGAGCATCTGGGCGGCGGGGCTGGTCAGTTTCGCCGCGGCGGTGGGCGCGCTGATCTGGCAGCTGCGGGTCGGCGGGGAACGGATCCAGGTCCGGGTGCGGCCTCGGTGGAGTGTGCGCCTGGTGCGGTCCACTGAGCCGGAATCCGGCGCGGTGCCGGCCGCGCGGTCGCACGCCCCCTCGTCCGGCCCGTCCGACTGGGAGACTGTGGACGGCCAGGAGGGTCGCCGGGTCTCGCGGAGCCATGCCGAGCCGGTCGCTCCCTCGCGCGTCCGCATCTGACCGCACACCAGTCCACGATTCTGGCGAATTCGGCCCCGACTCGGGGCGAATTCGCCAAGATCCGCGTTTGCGCTGGTGAAGCTGGCAGAACGCCTCCACCAAACGGGTATTCCGGCCCGCACGAGCAGCGCCTAGCGTCGAATCCGTGGCAATCGCGCACATTGCTGTGCTCTCGGCGGCGCTGTCAGCGCTGCTGATACTTCCGTGCGCGGCCGCAGCCCTGCTGGGCCCCGACGCGCGTCACGTGCGCCGGCTGTTCAGCCGCCGCGGCCGCCAGGAGCTGCGCGCTCTGCGCCGGCTCGACCGGACCCTCCGGGTCCTCGACCCAGCACCGCGCCTCGCGGCGCTGGACGATCCCACGATCGAACAGATTGCGTACGACCTGCAGCGGCTCGACATGCAGCGACGGACCGGACCGACCCGTTCCTCGGCGGTGTGGCTCGCCGCCGTGCTGCGGGCCTACGACGCCCGTCTGCAGCTGGCCTGCCGCTGCCTCGGCTTGCCCGAACACCTGCAGCCGCTCCACGGGGTGGACCGGGAGATCGAGCGGGTCCGGGTGGAGGGTCAGCTGGAAGCGGCGGGGCTGACCCTGCGGCGGCCGGGCGCTCGCTGAGAGCGGGCCAGCGCCACGGCCAGCGTTGCCGCGGTCACGGCGCCGATGAGGCTGGGTAGGCCGAGTTCGCTGCGTACCGCGTACGAAAGAACCGATGTGGTGAGCACGCCTGCCGCATAGCTGAAACCGATGGTGAGGGCGGCCGGGGCCGCCCTCGGCGGCAGGAGCGCGCCGACCAGCAGGAGCGCGCAGAGGATCAGGTCGGGGACCAGGAACAGGTTGTCCCGGCGCCAGGAGTCGTGCAGGAAGAGGAAGACGAAGGTGCTGAGGCTGAGAAAGGCCGCGGCGGCGCGGCCCACGGTGAGGAGTCGCATGTCTACACCGTAGACATGCGACGCACGGTTGTCTACGGCGTAGACTTCGGCTTGTGCCCCGAAGATCCCTCACGCCCGCGCTGATAGCGGAGGCCGCGCTGCGGCTCGGTGACCGCGACGGCCCGGCCGCCATGTCCATGCGGCGCATCGCGGGGGAGCTGGGATGCGATCCGATGGCGATCTACCGGCACTATCCGAATCGGGAAAGCCTGCTCGACGCCGTCGCTGACCTGGCCCTCGCTGACGTTGCGGCGCCGGAGCGGGCGGCGGGGTGGGACGAGCGGGTGCGCGGCATCCTGCTGGCGGTGCGGGCCGCGGCGCTGCGGCATCCGGGGATCGCGGCGCACGTCGCGGCTCGGCCGCCGCTCGGGGCGCACGGGCTGCGGCTGGCGGGGGAGCTCAACGCGGCCCTCGCGGAGGCCGGGCTGTCATCGTCGGGAGTGGTCCGGGCGGTGCAGGCGCTGATCGCGTATGTGGCTGCGGCGCTGGCGATGGCGGTCAACGCGGGGGTCCGCGATGAGCGGTGGCATCAGGTGAGCAGGGCGCTGACCGGGCTGCCGGGGGAGGACCTGCCGGTGGTCGGCTCGGACGAGCAGTTCGAGTACGGCCTGCGGCTGATGATCAACGGGATCCGGGCCGAGGTGGGTTGACCGGCCAGGTCCGCAGCGTGTGGTAGTCGCCGGCTGCGCTCTGGACCAGGGCGAACTCGGTCACCGGCCAGGACGGGCCGGCGTAGGTCCCCAGCGCCCGCTGGACCGCCCGGTCGAACCGGTAGGAGACCGTCAGGTGCGGATGGAACGGGCGGTCGTCACTGGGGAGACCCGCCGCCAGCAGCGCCGACCGGACCGTCTCGCGGAACGCCGACAGCCTGTCCACGTCACCCGCCAGGGCGGCCCAGAGGACCGAGCCGAACCGGCCGCCGCCGGACAGGTGGAGGGTCAGCGGGCCGGGTGGCGCCACGGTGTCCAGAGCCTGGGCGGCATCGGGGGTGCGCTCGTCGGGCACGTCACCGAGGAAAACCAGGGTGACGTGCCACTTCTCCGAGCGGGTGAGCCGGCTGCCCGCGGGCAGGTGGCGTTTCAGGTCGAGCCGGGCGTCCTCGCCGGGGAAGACGGCCACGAACAGGCTCAGGAGGACTCCCGGGCTGCGGGGCCGCCCCCGAACAGCACGTCGTCCCAGCTGGGCAGGCGCTTGCGCGGCTTGTTGCTCTCCTCGGCCTCGGTGTTAGCCGGGGCGGGCTGGCCCACCGTGCGGCGCGGGCGCAGGACCGCCAGCGACGGCACGGCCGGCACCTCTTTCGGCAGGTCGGCGTCGTCGTCGAAGGCGGAGCCGGAACCGCCGCCGAGCAGGGCCGCGGCGCCGCCGGCCACCGGGCGGCGGGGCGCCGGGTCGAGCGTGCGGCCGGAGCTGCCCTCGAGCGGACGGTCCAGGGAGGCGAGCAGGGCGTCGCGGCCGGCGCGGATCGGGTCGCGGGACGGCCGCGCGGGCGCCG
>NZ_JBEZZB010000261.1:0-9534 GCF_040638955.1 Actinoplanes sp. NPDC024001 | reverse complement strand
GCGGTGGCGGCGAGTTCGCGGCCGTCGACATCGAGGGCCAGGAGGGCGGCTGCGGTGGTGCCGGCAAGCTCCGCCGCGACGTCCACCAGGTCCACCGCGGCTCCGGCGGCGAGCGGCGCCAGCCGCCGGTCCAGCACCTCCTGCCAGACCGGGCGAAGACGGGTGACCCCGTCAGCGCCGAGGGAGTCGGCCAGGGCGCGCCGGGTTCCGCGGTGGTCGTCGCCCTCCTGGTCGAACAGCAGTCCGCCGCCGGCCAGCTGCCCGGCGGCGCCGCCGGTCGTGCCTTCGGCCGTCCGGTCGAGCGGCACGCGGGTGAGCCCGTCGAGGAAGGCCGCGCGCGAATGCGCGAGAACGGTGCCGCCGAGCCGCGTCACCGGCCGGCGCCGGGTCACCGCGAGCAGCGCGAGCAGCACCGGATGGCTGTACAGGTAGACCCGACGGTCCCGGCGCCGCGCTCGCGCCGCGCCCGAGCGTTCACCGCTCATTCCGGCACCGCCCGGCGGAGGCCGGCGGTCCGGCTGACGGGCAGTGCTGTGTTTCCGGGGCTGAGGCAGCACTGGCGGACAGCCGGTGGGGGTTGTGTGGTCACCTGACATGCACCTCGGCGGAGGAATCGGGGCGCCAGCGGCGATCCCAGTACCAGAGCAGCGTCCGCCGGGCGCCCCACGCGCGGAGGCGGCGCAGGCTGGACTCGACGATCAGATCCTCGGCGCGGACGATGCGGTCGGTGTGCCGGCGGGCGCGGTTGAGCAGGGTCACGTCCTCGGAGCCGGCTTCCAGCGGCTCGCGCGGCGTGCCGCCGCACGCCAGGTAGAGATCGGCGGTGAACGCCAGGTTGTGGCCGTGGACCAGCACGAACGGGGCGCGGAACGCGGGCGCGCGATGCGCGCGCCGGAAACGGCCGTAGAGCGCGGCCAGGCGGACCGCCGCCGGGAAGACATGCCGCTCCGTCCAGGACGGTTGCTCGTCGCGGCGCGGCACGCTGCGGCCGCAGACCAGGGCGGCGCCGCCGATCAGGTACGCCCTCGCGGTCGCCACCCAGTTCGGCGCGGGGCGGCAGTCGGCGTCGGTACGCGCGAGCAGCATCGCCCCGGCCGCGATGGCGAACCGGAAACCGGTGTCAGCCGCGGTTCCGGCGCCGCGTTCGAGTTCGGTCAGCACCTCCACCGGGAACGGCGCCCGTTGCGCGAACCGGTGCACCACCTCCGCGGTGCCGTCGGTGGAGCCGTTGTCGACGACGAACAGCCGGAAACCGGTGTCGGTCTGCCCGGCGAGCGCGTCCAGGGTGCCG
This sequence comes from Actinoplanes sp. NPDC024001, assembly GCF_040638955.1. NCBI lineage: Bacteria > Bacillati > Actinomycetota > Actinomycetes > Micromonosporales > Micromonosporaceae > Actinoplanes > Actinoplanes sp. NPDC024001. Next base: position 8,243 of record NZ_JBEZZB010000261.1, on the reverse strand, counting down.
CCGATCGACTCGGCCTCGTTGTAGGCGGGCACCACGACCGCGAACACGGTGCTGCTCACGGCCGTACCCCGGTGCCGGCGGCGAGAGCCGCGGCCGCGGCGCGGTCGGGTTTGCGGGAGCGGCCGGCGAGCGGGACCGGGGCGAAGAGCACGCGGTCGGGGGAGGCCGTGCCCATGCGCTGCAACGGCACGCGCAGGGCGGCCCGGACCGCCGGCTCGTCGGCGCCGGGCACGGTCTGCACGAGCGCCACCACCTCCTCGTCGCCGTCGCCGGCGGGGACACCGACGAGGACGGCGAGGGCCACGCCGGGCACGTGCAGGGCCGGCTCGTAGAGGCCGGGATAGATGTTCTCGGCGCGCCGCAGGATCATGTCCTTGCAGCGCCCGCCGAGGACGACGCGGCGGCCGTCGAGGCGGGCCACGTCGCCGGTGGCGACCCACTCGTGCGGGTCGGCGCCGAGGTACCGGTCGCAGACGCCGGCGCCGGCCAGCAGCAGCTGACCGTCGTCGTCGAGGCGGGCGCGCACCCCGGGAAGCAGGTCGCCGACGAGGTCACCGGTGTCGTCGAAAGCGGACTTCTCGCGGGACTCGACGGCGGCGGCGGGGAACACCTCGGTGAGCGCGTAGACACCCCAGGCCGCGTCGGCGCCGGCGGCACGGACCCGGCTGAGCAGGCCGGCCGAGACCGGCGCCGACCCACTGTAGACACGCTGCGTGAACGGCACCCCGGCGTCGAGGGCGGCGCGCAGTTGCGGCGGGGTGAGGTACGTGGCCTGCGGGCGCAGCGTGGTGATCTGCCGGGCCAGCATCCGGGGGCGTCGTGCGGGCAGGGCCACCGGCGCACCGGCGGCGAGTGACGGCAGCATCACGAAGAAGGTGCCGCCCAGCACCGGAATCCCTGGTCGCGGCTCGACCAGGGCGGAGACCGCGCTCAGCCCGGCGGCGAGGCCGGACCGGGTGTGCACGACCGCCCGCGGGCTGCTCGTGGTGCCCGAGGTAAAGATGATCACCGCGTCGCCGTCCCCGTCGTAGGGGGCGGGCGCCGGGCCGGTGGCCATGGGCAGGGCCGGTGCGGCGCCGGGCAGCCGCCGGCCGACGGTCACCGTGGGTGCCAGGGCGGCGAGGTCGGGCAGGGCCAGGCCGGCGCGGCGGGCCAGCGGCGCAGCCCAGCCGGCGACCGCCTGCGCGGCCGCGTCGGCGACGATCAGATTCGGGCGGGCCACGGCGAGGCGCGCGGTGAGCACGTCGGGTCCGGCGTTCGGGTCGAGGACCGCCACCCGGACCCCGATCCGGTACGCGGCGAGCACCACCGCCAGGGCGCGCGGCCCGGGTCGTACGGCGAGCCCGAGCGTGTCCCCGGGCCGCAGACCGCGCGCGTGCAGGGCGGCCGCGTACCGGTCACGGAGTTCCGCGAGCTCGCCGCGAGTGAGGGAGCGGCGGCCGCGGAGCAGGGCGGGGGTGTCGTCGCCCGGTCGCAGGTCGGCGAGCATCGTCACCTCGGGTCCGGGGTGAGGACGCCGCTGCCGCGGTCCAGGTACCACTTGGCGGTGCCGAGCACCCCGTAGGCCCGCAGCCGCCGGGTCGAGTTCTCCACCACCATGGCGCGGCTGCGGGCGATCGACGCGGTGGTGCGCCGCACCCGGTTGAGGAAGAGCCGGTCGGTCGGCGACGGGCGCCGGGGCATGCCCCCGCACGCTTCGTACAGCTCGGCGGTGATGGCCATGTTGTTGCCGGCGTGCATCCGGTACGGCGCCAGGTAGCCGCTTGCCCGGTGCGCCGGGCGCAGCCGGCCGAACAGCGCCGCGAGGGCGACCAGGCCGGCGAAGACGGCGCGGCCGGCCGGCCCGTGCTCGTCGTGGCGTGCGGTGATCCGCCCGCAGACCATGCCGGCGCCGCCGTCGTGGGCGGCGCGGGCCGCGGCCACCCAGCCGGGCCGGGGCAGGCAGTCCGCGTCGGTGCGCGCGATCAGCGCGGCCCCGGCGGCGATGGCGTGCCGGAACCCGGTGTCGACCGCGCAGCCCACCCCTTTCTCGGTCTCGACCAGCACCTCCACCGGGAACGGGGCGCACGCCCGGAACGCGCGGACCGCGTCGACGGTGGTGTCGGTGGAATTGTTGTCGACCACGAGCAGGGTGAAGTCGGTGTCGGTCTGCGCGGCGAGGGCGTACAGGGTGGCGCTGATCCGGGCCGACTCGTTGTAGGCCGGGACGACCACCCACAACCGGGTCGTCACGAGCACTCCCAGACCATCGTCATGATGCTGACCCCGCCGCCCAGGCCCATGAACAGCACCCGGTCGCCGGCGCGCAGCCCGGGACGGGCCCGGGACAGCTGCACGCCGAGGGTGGCGCTCGCCATGTTGCCCAGGCCGGTCACGGTCACCTCCAGCTTGTCCTTGGGCACGCCGGTCACCTCGACGAAGCGGTCCAGGTACGGCAGGGTCACCTGGTGCACGAGGATGCGGGCGTAGTCGGAGTACTCCAGACCGGTGCGGCTGCGGACCCGGTCGAGGATGCTGGCGCCGACCTTCTCGAAGACGCCGCGCAGCCGGTGGCCGTCGCCGGCGAAGTAGGTGTGCTCGTCGCCGCGCGGATGCCGGGAGCCGCCACCCGGGATCCCGCCGACCGCCCAGTGCTCGGAGTGCGTCTCGGTGTCGACGTCGAGGATGCCGCCACGGTCCACCGGTTCCACCACGACCGCCGCGCCGGCGTCGCCGAACGTGTAGCCGGCGAACGACCGCCGCGCCTCGGTCAGGTCGGCGACCCGGGGGCGCATCACCCGTGACGGGGTCTCACCGGTCACCACCAGGGCGCGGCGGGCCCGGCCGGCCAGGATCATCGAACGGGCCAGGTCGATGCCGTTGACGAAGCTGTTGCAGGCGTTGGTGACGTCCAGCGCGTGGGCCCGGCTGCCCAGCGCGTCCTGCAGGATGTGCGCGGTGGCCGGCTCGACCATGTCCCGGCTGGCCGAGGCGAACAGCAGCAGGTCCACGTCGAGCGGGTCCAGGCCGGCGTCGGCGAGGGCGGCCCGGGCGGCGTGCAGGCCGAGCGTGGAGGCGTACTCGTCGTCGGCGGCGATCCGGCGCCGCTCGATCCCGGTGAGCCGAGCGAACAGGCCGCGTGGCAGCCGGACCGACCCGGCCCGGGCGACGCCGTCCTGCAGCTCGGTGGTGGTCACCTCACGCTCCGGCAGGTGGGCGCCCACCCCTGTGATCCCGACCCGCATCGGCTGCGCGAACCTCCTAGAAGATGATCAAGGTCATCCATTGTCCTACCGGGTGTCCTCACCGCGGTACCCGCCTATCGTCCGAGCGGACCGGAATCAAAGGATTACCTCAGATGTGCCGGAGTGCGGCCGATGTGACGACCGTGCCGGAACAGCTCTTCCTGGTCGGCAATCTGGGCACCATGATCACTTACGCGGCGATCACGGTGGCCATCGCGGTGCCCGTGGCCCGCGCCGGGCAGCTGCGCAGCAACAAGCCCGCGGTCGCCACCGCGCTGATCTTCCTGACCGCGGCGATCGGCCACGGTCTGCACGCCTTCCTGGCGTTCCGCAACCTGGACCGGGCCGAGCACTCCGTACCGATCGTCTGGGTGTGGGCGCTGGCCTGGTGGAACGTGGTGTGCGGGGTGGCCGGCGTCTACTACTGGACGGTGCGCCGGTCCGGCGCGATCAGCGCGGGCGCGATCTACGCCGATCCGGAGGCGGAGCGCTGCTTCGCCGAGGCCGCGGCCCGGGAGCAGGCTGCCCGGTCCAGCCTCGCCGCGGTGGTGGAGCACACCGACGACGGCATCGTCGGCGTCTCCCTGGACGGGGTGATCACCGCCTGGAACGGCGGGGCGGAGCGGCTCTTCGGCTACCGTCCCGACGAGATCATCGGCAAGCCGGCCGCCCTGCTGGCGGACCCGTCCGGCGCGCAGGAGCAACGTGACGTGATCGCCCGGATCCTGCGGGGCGAGAGAGGCGTCTACTACGAGTCGCGGCGCTTCGCCAAGGACGGCACCCCGGTCGAGGCCGCGTTGACCGTCGCGCCGGTCCGGGACGGGAGCGGCCGGGTCACCGGCATCTCGGTGGTGGTGCGGGACGTCACCGCGGTCAAGGAGGCGGCCGAACGGCAGCGCGCGATCGAGGAGCGGACCAACCAGGCGCAGCGGATGGAGAGCCTCGGCAAGCTGGCCGGCGGGGTGGCGCACGACTTCAACAACATCCTGGCGATCATCGCCAACTACACCGACTTCGCCGCCGAGGAGGCCGCCGGCAACCCGGCGCTGGAGGCCGACCTCAGGCACGTCCGCAGCGCCACCGACCGGGCCATCAACCTGACCCGGCAACTGCTCACCTTCACCCGCGGCGACACCATCCAGCCGCAGGACGTCGACCTGAACGCGGCCATCGCCGAGGTGCACGCGATGCTGGGCCGCACCATCGGCGAGCACATCAACCTGATGGCCGTGCCGTCCGCGGAGCCCGCCGTCGTGCACGCCGACCCCGGGCAGATCCAGCAGGTGCTGCTCAACCTGGCGATCAACGCCCGGGACGCGATGCCGGACGGCGGCACCCTGGTCCTGGAGGCCAACGTCGCCGACCTGGACGGCGACGAGCTCGCCATGCAGCCGCCGCTACCCGCCGGCCGGTACGCCCGGCTGCTGGTCAGCGACACCGGTGAGGGCATGTCGGCGGAGGTGGCGGCGCGGATCTTCGAGCCGTTCTACACGACGAAACCCCGGGGCAAGGGGACCGGGCTGGGCCTGTCCACCGTCTTCGGCATCGTCACCGAGGCCGGCGGCAGCCTGAACGTCTACTCCGAGCCGGGTGTGGGCACCACGTTCCGGATCTATCTGCCGCTGGTCGCGGCGCCGGGGCGGGTGACCACCGCCGGCTCCCGGCAGGCGCCGCCGCCGCGCGGTGACGGCCGCACCATCCTGGTCGTCGAGGACGAGCCGGCCCTGGCCCGGGTGGTCACCCGGATCCTGGCCAGCGGCGGATACCACGTGCTGACCGCGACCGGGGGAGCGGAGGCGCTCGCCCTGTTCGACCAGCACGGCTGCGACGCCCTGCTCACCGACGTGATCATGCCGGAGATGTCCGGGCGCCGGGTGGCCGAGGTGATCCACGGCAGCCGGCCGGAGCTGCCGGTGCTCTACATGTCCGGTTACAGCAACGGGCTGCTGGGCAGCACCCACGTGCTGGACGGCGACATCGCCTTCATCGAGAAGCCCTTCACCGCGCAGGACCTGCTCCGCAAGCTGGCCGAGGTGGTGGGGAACCGGGTCACCAGCCCGCTCCGGTGAAGCTGTTCAGCACGACGGTGAGCTTGGGCAGGCCGGCGACCCAGCCGGACCGGTCGGTGTGCCACTCCAGCAGGTAACCGCGCTCGCCGACACCGATGACCCGGCGCATCACCCGCGTCGCCACCTCGCCGGAGTCCAGGAAGGTGAACTCCCAGACCGCGCCGGGCGGGGTGGACTGGGCCTCGATGCGCAACCGCCGGTAGGCCGCGAGATCGATCCGCTGCTCCTCGGCCAGCAGCGCGGAGACCACGTCGCCGGTCGGCCCCGGCCACCGGCTGATCCGCAGGATCGGCCCGCCGCCCGGATCGGTGAAGGCGATCGTCCGCCCCGGGCCGGGCACCGCTTTCCAGCCCTGCGGCAGGGCCACCCGGAAGCCGCTCGGATCGACCCACCAGGCGAACTCGGCGGGCAGCTCGACCGGCGCGGCCGAGGTGGCGACCAGCGGAGCGACGGTCTGCGGCGTCTGCGACCGGGCGTCACCCTGGGCGCTCGCGGCGACCACGCCGAGCGTGCCGAGCACGGCAAGCGCGGCGGCCACCGCGGAGACCCGGCGGCGCACCGAGAACCGCCGCCGGACCGGCTGGGCGATGCGGCGCAGCTGGCTCTCGACCTGGGCCGCGGAGAGCCGGTCCGCCGGGTCCCGGCGCAGCAGGCCGGTCAGCACCGGGGTGAGCGGGCCGGCCCGGCTCGGTGCGTCCGGCGGGGTGTCGGCCAGCGCGCGCAGGATCGCGGTGGTGGTCGGCCGCAGGAACGGCGGCCGGCCCTCGACGGCGTGGTAGAGCGTCGCGCCGAGCGACCAGAGGTCGGAGCGCTCGGTGGAGACCCGGTCGAAGAGCCGCTCCGGCGCGATGTATTTCGGCGAGCCGAGCACGATGCCGGCCCGGGAGAGCGCGGCGATGCCCTCGCGGGTGACGGCGGGACCGAAATCGGTGAGCACCACCCGGTCGTCCTCGGTGATCAGCACGTTGCCGGGTTTGACGTCGAGGTGCAGCAGGCCGGCGCGGCGGGTCGCCTTCAGCGCGGCGAGCAGGGCGAGCCCGATCTCGGCGACCCGGGTCGCGGGCAGCGGGCCGGAATCGTCCACGATGTCCTGCAGCGAGCGGGACGGCACGTAGTCCATCACGATCCACGGGCCCTCGGGATCGGGAAGGACCTCGTGGGTGTGGATCAGGTTGGGGTGGGTCACCCGGGCCGCGGCCTGCGCCTCCGGCAGCGCCCACTCCTGCACCAGCTCACGCTGATCGGGAGCCAGCCCCTCGGGGATGGTGCACTGTTTCACCACGACCAGGGGCGCGACCGGCACTCCGGCGGCCTCGTCGGCGGCCAGCCAGACGCTGCTCATGCCGCCGGCGGAGAGCGGGCGGATGATGCGGTAGCGCCCGGAGACGAGTTTCCCCTCAGGCGTCATGCCGTCACCTCGAATGTCCCGGGTCAGCAGCCAATTCGACGTTACTGCAACCACGCCAGCGGGCAAGTGTCGGATTTCCGGGATGAGGGGGATCCCGCGCGAGCCCGGTTCGGCGTACCGTCGGCAGGGGTGACATCGACGCTTGTGCGAAGAGGCGACATGCGGAGACCTGGACAGAACTGGCGCCGGCTCTCGATCCCCCTCCTCGGTGCCTGCCTGCTGGCGGCACTGCCGGTGGGCTCCGCCGTGGCGGTGCCGCCCGACCCTGTCCCACACACCCACGAGACCGTGCACGCCGCCCACCGGGCCGGGCGGGCCGCCCCCGACAAGGCGGCCGACCACGCGGTGCGGCTGCAGGCGCTGCTCGGCCAGCACTCGGTGCTCGCCGCCGACGTGATGCGCAGCCGCATCCGCGGCGACGACGACTTCGTGCAGGCCGCCGACGCGGCCCTCGGCAAGAACACCGACGCGATGACCGACCTGATGGACCAGCTCTTCGGCGAGGACATGGTCGGCACGTTCGGTCCACTGTGGGCCGAGCACGTGGTCGAGCTGGTCGCCTACGCCAGTGCCGTCGCGGCCCGCGACGACGCGGCCCGCGAGCAGGCCCGCGAAGAGCTGATCGAGTACGAGGGCGAGCTCAGCAAGTTCCTGGCCGGCCTGTCGCAGGGCCGGCTCGCCCCGGACGCCGCCCACCACGCCCTCGGCATGCACGTCGACCACCTCACCAAACAGACCGACGCGTACGCGGCCGGCGACTACCTGGCCGCCGACCGCACCTACCGGGAGGGCTACCAGCACCTCTACGACCTGGGCCTGGTGCTCGCCGACTCGCTGCTGCCGGCCGCCGACCGCCCGGCCCTGCGCGAACCGGTCTGGCGGCTGCGTTCCCAGCTCGGCAAACTGCTCGCCGAGCACGTGGTGCTGGTCGAGGACGTGACCCGGGCCGCGGTCACCAACACCCCGGACTTCGACGCCGCCGCCCGCTCGATCAACGCCAACACCCGGGACCTGACGGCCGCGATGGACACCCTGTTCGGCACCGCCGCGGCACGGCAGTTCCAGCGCATCTGGGGTGATCACGTCGAGCAGCTGGTGGCGTACAGCGCGGCGACGGCGGCCAAGGACGAGACGCGGCGGCAGCGGGCCCGGTCCGCGCTCGCGAAGTACGAGCAGGACATGGCGGTCTTCCTCAACCAGGCGACGGGCGGCCGGATGACCCGGCCGGAGCTGGCGCAGGCGTTCGCCGGGCACGACGAGATGCTGCTGGAACACGCGGACGCGTACGCGGCGCGGGACTACCCGACGGCGCACGACATCGCCTACCGGACGTACGAGCACGGGTTCGACCTGGCCCGGGAACTCGCCGACGCGTTCGGCGAGACGGTGGCGGCACGGCTGCCCCGCGGTGGCGCACAGACCGGCTACGGCGGGCTCGCGGCAGGCGGTCGCTGAGGTGCGCGGACGGTCGTACGTCCGCGCTTCGGCACTGCTCGCGCTGGTGGCCGGCGGCCTGGCCGGGCTCGCCGGCGCCCAGGCACA